>DATLQY010000951.1:0-4566 GCA_035534975.1 Pirellulales bacterium | reverse complement strand
CTCCTTGACCCTCGTGCCGCGGCCGATGATCTGCTTGAACTCGGTGGGCGAGTCTCCCGCGGCCGGTCCTCCTCGGGGGTCGCCAGCATTTGCGTGCCATGCACCTGGGCCCGCACCCATGCTTGGGCGGGGAAATCGCCCAGTTCCCGGGTCCAGGAATAGACGCCGTCGTTCTCACGCAGATGACCTTCTCCTTCGAGCTGATGGACCAACCGCGTTACGTAGCCAGGCGCTTCGTGCAGCAACCGTTCCTTCATCTCGGCGAGCGTAAACTTCTCCTGGACCAAGAGCACCGTGAGGACCGCGTAGAGACGGTCAAAACGCGTTGGACGCGCCGCATCGGACATGGGATCGTTCGCGTGATCTTGGTATGAAAACGGGTAGGGAGAGCCGACATTCTAGAATGGCATCAGCATAAGCCCAAATCCCATCCACGACGAGGCGATTTTCCACGGTTAACTGTTCAAATCGCAGCTCATTTGTTACCTTAACCATCAAATGACCAATGACAACTGACCCATGACGAATGACCATGCCCCGCCTTCCCAAAAAACTCCGCCGCGAGGATCTTCCGCCGGGCGATTGCCTTTGCAATCACTGCACCGCCAAGTGTTGCAAGTACTTCGCGCTGCCGATCGAGACGCCGACCACGCGCCAGGACTTCGATTACATCCGCTGGTACTTGCTGCACGGCGAGGCGACCGTGTTCATCGAAGACGGCGATTGGTACCTGCTTGTCCACACGCGCTGCAAGCACTTGCAGAGCGACAACCGTTGCGGCATCTACGAAACCCGGCCGCAGATCTGCCGCGACTACACGATCCAAGACTGCGAGTACGAGGACGATTACGTCTACGACCACTATTTCGAAACGTCCGAGCAGGTCGAGGAGTACGTCGAGGCCGTATTGCCCTGCAAGGCGCCGGCCCAGCTTCGCACTCGACGGCCGCCGCTTTTGCCGGTGATTGGCTAGCCCCATGAGCGGACCCAAACGGATCGAGCCCCGCACGCTCAAGGGTTTCAGGGACTATTTGCCCGAGGCGATGATTCCGCGCGAGAAGCTGATCGAGACCGCGCGCCGGGTCTATCGCTCGTACGGCTTCAGCCCGATCGACACGCCGGCGCTGGAGTACCTGGAAGTCCTGACGGGCAAAGGGGGCGAGGAGACCGACAAACAGCTCTACAAGTTCCAGGACCACGGCGGCCGTTGGGTGGGGCTGCGTTTCGACCTGACGGTGCCCTTCGCACGTTTCGCCGCCCAGCACATCGCCGAATTGGGCACGCCTTTCAAACGCTACCACATCGGCACGGTCTGGCGCGGCGAGAACACGCAAAGGGGCCGTTACCGCGAGTTCATGCAGTGCGATTTCGACACGATCGGGACGCATTCGGTCGCCGCCGACGTCGAAACCGCGCTGGTGATCCACGACCTGATGCGGGCCATCGGTTTCAAGGCCTTCACACTCCGCGTCAACAACCGGCTGGTGCTCGCCGGCTTGCTCGAACGGCTCGGCCTGGCCGACCGCTCGACCGCCATTCTCATCGCGCTCGACAAGCTGCGAAAGATCGGCCGCGAGCGGGTCGTCGAGGAAATGCAGTCGGCGGCGGGGGCGACGCCCGCGCAAGCCGCCGGCGTGCTTCAGTTGGCCGAATTGTCGGGCACGAACGACGACCTGCTCAAGCAGCTTGGGCCGCTGGTGGCCGGCAGCGAAAAGGGCCAACAGGGCGTCGCCCGGCTGGCGGAGCTTCTGGCCGCCGCGCGGGCGGCCGGCGTGCCGGACGAGCGGCTGCGGCTCGATGTTTCGATCGCGCGCGGGCTCGACTACTACACCGGGACGGTTTACGAAACATTCCTGGACGACTTGCCCACGATCGGCAGCGTTTGCTCCGGCGGAAGGTACGACAACCTGGCCGCGCTTTACACCAGCCAGGCATTGCCCGGCATCGGGGCGTCGTTGGGTCTCGACCGGTTGCTGGCGGCGATGGAGGAGTTGGGCATGCTCCCCAAGGGGGCGACTCCGGCCGAGGTGTTCATCCCCTATTTCGTTGCCGGCCGCCTGGCCGACTATTTGCGGCTGGCGGCCGCCGTGCGCGCGAGCGGCGTGGGGGTCGAGGTCTTCCCCGATCCCAAGCGGCTCGGCCAGCAGCTCAAGTACGCGGACCGCCGCGGGTTCAAGATCGCGATCATCATCGGGGAAGACGAGTTTGCCGAAGGCAAGTGCCAGGTCAAGGACCTGGTCAACGGCGAAAGCCGCGCGGTGCCCTTGGACGACAGCGCCCAGAGCGTCATCCAAGTGGTCTTGGAACTGCTCGGACGCGCGGACGTATGAATGCGAGTCGATGACTATGACCGCCATTCGCCGGCCGGAACGTTTGCACGACCAGATGACTCGGCAGATTGCCTTGGGGATCATGCGAGGCACGATCGGCCAGGGCGAACTATCCACCGAGGGCGATCTGTGCCGCCATTTCCAGGTCAGCCGGACCGTGCTTCGCGAAGCGGTCAAGGTGCTGGCAGCGAAAGGACTCATCGAGTTGCGTCCAAAGACAGGCATGCACGTTCGGCCCCGCAACGAGTGGAACCTGGTCGATCCCGATTTGCTCGGTTGGCTCTGCGAGGCGGGCGTTGACGACCTCTTCGTTCGCGACCTTTGCGAGGTCCGTATGATCGTCGAGCCGGCCGCCGCCGAATTAGCGGCCTCCCGCGCCAGTGAGGAGGAAATCGCCACACTCCTCGAGTGGTACCGCCTGATCGAAGTGAACAAGAACCATCAAGAGGCCCGACTCGAGGCCGATCGGAACTTCCACTCGACGATCTTCGCCGCGTGCCACAATGTGTTCCTCGCTCAGATGAACTCCACGGTTGGGGTGGCGATCCGGGCCACGCAGCAGATCGGCGTTCATCTGCCCGACGTAATGGACGAGTCGGTCCTCGTCCACAAGAAGGTCGCGGACGCCATCGCCATGCGCGACAGCCGGGCGGCGCGCAGCGCAATGGAACGACTGATCAAACAGTCGACCGGACATATTGAGCGAGTATTGCATGCCGAACGGCGCTAAAGAAAAAAGGTAACAGTTTAGTTCCGCGACCGGCCCTTCGGGATTCTTCCCCGGCTTGCCAATCGGCGATGGCCGCGTGGAGCGTGTCGTAATCGGTCAACAGCGTCCACATGTCGAAGAAGAATTGCTGCTCCCCTGGCGCGCCGTTGTCGAAAGGCTGCTTGCGAAGCACGGGCACGATCTGCTGAACGAGCTTCCGCCCCGCGGCGCGGCGATGCCGGAAGTAAGCCGATAATTCCAGGTACATAAAAACGTCGGCTGTCTTGGCACGTTCGGCAAAATCGGCTTCCAGCAGGCGATAGGCCGGCGCGTGCGCCGTTTGAATCACGAGGGCCAAGAATCGACTTGGCCGCCGATGACTTCGCCGAACTCCGGGCCAGCCTCGCCGATGGGCGGGGCCTTGTCTCCCTGGGCAACTACATCGAACGCATCCGGATCATTTTCCACTGGGCGTATGAAGCGGGCCTGCTGGCCAGCCCCATGCGGTTCGGGCCGGACTTCCGGCCCCCTTCAAATTCGATCCTGCGCCGGGAGAAGCCGAATCAGGGCCTAAATCATATCACTACCCATGGCGGCCGCTCCGGCGACGCCCGTTTGCCCAGTCGGCGCCCACCGCCGCGAGCCGAGCTGCTCCCTGCCCAGCCCGTCGGCGCGTTGAGCAAGCGGCAAGCGGAGCGAGCCGAGCCCGGCCGTGGCGAGTTGGAACCAGCGGGAGGCCCACCCTTGCTTTCTTCCCGCCGGCGCGGGATGCTGGTGCGCATGGCCAATCACCGTCGGCAATACAGTACCAGGTACGTGCGCCAACCAGAAAGCCAGCTGAATCATCCCGGCCTACTCGATCCTTATTTTTCACGTGCCCGCGTAGGCGTCGCGCCGTTAACCGTCGGCGCCACGCCGCCGCGCGTGGCGTCCGTCATACGTCACCCGCACGGAAACTCGGAGAAACCTCAATGGGCCTCCCAGGAACTTCGGTCAGAGCGGTTCTAGCGCCGGCGGAGCGCGCCCGACCCGGGAACACGCACGTCGCCGCGAGCGTCGCGGTGCGGAGCTCCCCCGACGCGTTCGACGGCTACGTCGCTCGCACGCCCGTCGCCTACGCCCTGTTTCGCACGGCCGAGTCGCACGCCTTGGGAGGACTGCGTCTCAGCCGCCCGGTGCTGGACGTGGGCTGCGGCGTCGGCGATTTCGCGGCCTTCGCTCTAAGCGCCCCCGTCGACGCGGGCGTGGACTTGCTCGGCGACCGGCTGGCCCTCGCGCGATCACGTGGCGTGTATTCGGGCCTCGCCCAGACCGACGCCGCGGCGCTCCCTCTGGCCGATGCGACGTTCGCCACGGTGATTTCCGTGAGCGTGCTTGAGCACGTCCGTCGTCCGGTTGAGGCCGTGACCGAAGCGTTCCGCGTCCTGCGGCCGGGGGGCCGCTTTCTCGTGACCATCGTGCTCAGCGACCTTCACGCGTACTTGTTCTATCCCTGGGTTTTTCGGCGGCTTCGGATGCCCTGGCTCG
>DATLQY010000950.1:0-4724 GCA_035534975.1 Pirellulales bacterium | reverse complement strand
GCGGCGGATCGAACAGAAGAGAACGAAGGAAACGAAGTACGCGCTCATGGAATCCACGGCCATCGCGGGATTTGTCTCTTCTTCGTTTGCTTCGTTTGCTTCTGTTCAAGAACCTAGCAAAAGCAGCCCGTGTGAAGGGGTCGAGGCAAACGCGTCGATCGTCCGGCGGATGTCGGCGAACGACTCGTCGACGCTTGCCGTGTGCTTGCGGCAGGTGGCGTCGCCATCGCTGCAAGAGCCTGGGCGTCTTCAATCACGCATCCCGACGGCGGCGAATCGAACAGAAGAGAACGAAGGAAACGAAGTACGCGCTCATGGAAGCCACGGCCATCGTGGGATTTTTCTCTCGTTCGTTTGCGTCGTTTGCGTCCGTTCAAGAACGGGCGTTTTGCATGAAGGAAAAGGCTAAGCCTACTTGGCCATTTGTGCTTTCAGCAGCCTTTCGCAAGCGTCCCAGCCAGCGGTCGGCAAAGTAACGTTCAAGAGTTTCTCGGGGAAGCCCGGCGGGAGTTTGTCGCCCAGCGACTTCATCTGGGCCAAACGGTCCAGACTGGCGCGGCCGACGGCAATGACTTGCAAGGGTGTTTGGCCCTTAGCATCGCGGGCATTCACGTCGCCTCCGTGATCGATGAGCAGCTTGAGCAGGTCGGCCTCACCGGCCCCGGTAGCGGCATGCACGGGCGTGCCGAAGAGCGCATGGACGCGGTTCGGATCAGCTCCCCCGTCGAGAAGCCGCTCGGCCGCCCGGCGTCGTTTATGGACGATGGCGGCCAGCAAGGGAGTCATCGCGATCTTCGGCGCTCCGCCCGGTAAGAGTTGGCCCAGTCCGGCGAACAACTGGCCGCCGGGAAGCGGTGCCGGCGCTTCCGCGTCGACGGCCACGCCCGCGGCCAGGAGCCGCGCAATTTCGTCGGGGTCGTCATCGGTGGCGGCCTGCACCAGGGCCAGCGCTTGTGGATCGGCGTCAGTCGCACGCGGACCGAAGCCGAGCATCTGGGCCAATGGACCTGCCAAACCCTTCACGCGGCGTGCGACGTTCAGGCCGCCGTCGTCATCGTCACCTTCGTCGTCGCCCCCGTCACCTTCGTCGTCGGCCCCGTCACCACCGTCCGCCGCCCGGCCTCCGTCCCGGTAATCGGCGATCGCCCGTTTGCGATCGATCCCAAGCGCCTGCGCGAGGCCGGCAATGACATCCTCAGCGAACAAAGCCTCCCCGCGGAGAATCGCCGTGAGTTGGTCTTCTTGGACGCCGGTTTGGCAATAACGCACCAGGACTTCCGTCCGTCCGCCGGACGGGCTCGGCGGTCCGTCAGCGTCGTCATCAAAGTAGTTGGGGTAGGAGTTGTATTCGTCCAGTAACTGGCCGTCGTCGAACAGCCAGTAACAGGCGATGTCGCTGTCGTGAACCAAGAACGCGATCGCGGCCACGTGCAGATCTTCCGAGAGTCCGCCGGCCAGATCGCGGATCCGCCGGTCGTCTTGTTCCGACGCCCGTTCTTCGTACAGCGAAGTCCAGCCATTCTTGGCGGGGACAATGCGATATCGGGTGACGCTCCGCTTGTTCAACGACGCCGACAAGGCGTGATCGTCGGTCGTTCGAAAATGCACGTTGACGCAGAAAAGGCCCATAATCACTCCCGAGAAGTTCGTGCGCCCAGTCTTGGCGCCGGATCGAAGACGATATCGAAATCATCGTGCCCACACGCGCTCACGCGAGTCTACCGGCTGGCCAACCTGGTGTCAAAAACCGTAGTTTTGCGGCCGATCGCGGCGCTCGAAACCTGAATTTCCTCTCCTCCTCCCCCATTCGTTTGATTCGTGTGATTCGTGGACCACTTGCTGTGTGAACGACGCCGGTCTGGAGTCTCCAAGGCGCGTCGCAGTAAGTACTCCGCGACCGCCGCTCACGTCTGTCCACGAATCGCACGAATGACACGAATAAGAAAATAGCTAATCGTTAGTCCGCGGGGGGGCTTGGCTGCCACCCGGTTCGGCTATGATAGCGTGGCTTCCGGCCGAGTCTGAAGGTATAATCCAGGCATGGAATCCCTCGTCCGCAATGTCCGCGACCTTGACCCGTCGGACCGCTCCGCCTTGGAGCGGTTGGTCGGCCATCAACTGCGCGAAAGCCAACGGCTCGTGATCCAGGTGTTGGGCGTTGCCGTTGAGGAGCCTGCCGTGGCGCAGACCGCGGGCGACGGATTGCCGGCGTGGTGCGACGTGTACGAGGGGCTGTCGGATAAGGAAATCGACGAACTCGACGCCGCCATCGTCCGCACGCATTCGAGCCGCGACGTGGCTTAGGTATGGACGCCTCAATTCTCGACACCATTGACGAGACGATCGTCGATCAACAGGTCGCCGTGTGCTCGGTGTTGGTCGACTTTCCGCTGGCGATACGTCGCCGCCGCCAGGTCGAAGGCGAACGTTGACTGTCAAGAGAAGCACGCCGTATAATGGCGGACCCCGTCCGCGATTGGCTCAACCGTTCGAGGAGTTCCGCGGTGAAGACCGCCTGTGGCGCGTGCCGCCGACGCCGCAGGGCCTTTTTCGCGCTCGAGAAACGCGCTCGTTGCGGAGCAACGAACGCGCAAGGCAGACCCAAAGCGGAGCAAGCAAACCGATCTCCGACATCCCCATGACGGGAAGCAAGCCGCGTAGCGGCGACGTTCCCAACCCAGCCACCCTTTGCCTCGCGTGCCCGCGTTGCCGTGGCCCCAGGTCGGGGGATTCGGAGTCGGTTTGCGTTGCGTAGCGCGCGGCGCCGGCCTGTCCGCGCCGCGTAATGGAGCGCCAACCCTTGTGGCGCGAGGACCGCCCGCCTAACGCTCAGTCGTCGGGATCCGCAGCGCGCGGAAAAGCCGCTCGATTGCCGTCGACGGCCCAGCCGGACGTCGGCCCATCGCGCTCGACGACGGAAAGCGAGGTGTTGAATCATCAATTCCTCCTCCTGACCCTTTTTGACGGCGATGGCTCAGCGCCGCCGCCCCGAGAAAAAAACCAACGCGTGGCAGCGGGCCCCTCACCTATGCCGAACCGGGCCGTGGCGTCGCGGCGACAGCGCCGCGATGCCGGCAATGGAAACGATAAGGCACCCTAATCCGCCAATGTTCCAACCGTGCCGCTTCGACAACACAACACGCGGGGCGGAGGGGGTTGGATTAGAACACGTGTACGCCACAGCCGCCGAGACGGCTGTCGGCGGGCGGTGGCGGGCTGCCTTTTCGTTTCCATTGCCGTGGCGGCGGCATGACGGCGCGTGCCCGCCAACCAACACGGCAATTGGCGAACGCCTTGTCCGATTGCGAAATCTTGAGGTAGCATCACGGCCCATTGCGTCGGCCAGCGTCAAGGCGTACCATGCCCAGCAAATTCGGTTGCGATTCGACGCTGATCTGATCGCACTTTCTCGGCTCGCCGTCTTGCATCCCAGGGGTGCCCCATGTTGTCCGTCGCCGTTACCGACTACACGTTTCCTGATCTCGAAGTCGAGCGCGAGATTTTGCGATTGCCCGGCGTCCAGATCGTGGCCGGCCAATGCAAAACCGCGGAAGAACTGGTCCCGCTGGTCCGCGAGGCGGACGTGGTCATCACCCAATTCGCACCGATCAACTCCCGCGTCATTGGGGCGATGCAGAAAGCCCGGGTCATCGTGCGCTATGGGGTGGGAGTCGATAACGTCGATCTCGACGCGGCGCGGGCCAGAGGGATCCCCGTTTGCAACGTGCCGGAGTTTTGCATCGACGAGGTGGCCGATCACACCTTGGCCTTTCTGCTGGCTGCGACAAGACAGGTGGTGCCGAACTGCCTGCACGTCCGCGATGGGAAATGGGGACTCGCCACGCCGCTCGATCAGATGCGGACGCTGCGAGAGCAGACCGTCGGTATCGTCGGTTTCGGACGCATCGGCCGCGAAGTGGCGGCGCGACTTGCTCCATTCAAGTGTCGCCGGCTGGTATTCGATCCGATCGTACCCGCACCTGCGATTCGAGAAGCGGGCTGCGAACCGGCGCCGCTCGATGATTTGCTGGCCCAATCGGATATCGTCACCTTGCATTGTCCCTCGACGGCGCAAACCCGCAAGCTGCTCAACGGGGAGTCGATCGCCAGCCTCAAGTGGGGCGCCATCGTCGTCAATCTGGCGCGCGGCGACCTGATCGACACGGCGGCGCTGACGGCCGCGCTGCTGTCGGGCCAGATTGGGGCGGCGGCGCTGGATGTGTGCGATCCGGAGCCGATCCCGCTCGACAGCCCACTGAGGCGGCTGCCGAACGTGATCACGGCGTCGCACATTGCCTCGGCCAGCGTCAAGGCGGCGCGGACGCTGCGCGAGACCGCGGCTCGGATCGCGGCCGCGGCGCTGCGAGGTGAGCCGCTTTCCAATATCGTCAACGGTGTGAAGCAACCCTGACGGATGCCGTTCTCGACGCCGGTGATCGAACGATTGTTCGCCTCGATCGACGAATCCAATTGTAAGTCCAATTTTTTCAATCACCCGCTTCAATGCCAAACTCGTGTTTGTGGATCGATGATCTCAACCGGCGATCCGCTCGTTGTCCAACTTGGGGTGATTGCCGAAGTTCACGAGCAGGCCGAGGCGGAAGCTCCTCCGCCCCCATTCGTGTGATTCGTGTGATTCGTGGACCACTTGCTCCGTGAACGACGCCCGTTTCCGTTCCCAAGGCGCGTCGCAGCAGGTACTCCGCGGCGTCGCTCATGTCTGT
>DATLQY010000949.1:0-3625 GCA_035534975.1 Pirellulales bacterium | reverse complement strand
CGCGACCGGGTGTTTGGTCTTCAAGAGAACCCAATGAACCTCGACGAGCTTCGCCGGCTGTTGCAATCGCGTATCACGGAACCGAGCCTCCTGCCCGTCACATGCCATGAGGTAGGCTGTACATTGCGCGACGGCAGCAGGGGATCGGTTGCCTTCCTGCGGATCGCGAAAAGCGGCCGAGTCCATCCGATCGTCGACGACGGCACGTTCGCGCGGCTTGACAAGAGCAACAAGGAGCTTACCGCGCCGGAAATCAACGCCCTCTGCTTCGCCCGAGGGACGATTTCCGCGGAAAATCAATTGGAGACCGTCGATTTCGACCTTCTCGACACGGACTATTGGCGGATGTACGCGGCCCAGCGCCGGTTCACTCGCCGCATCGACGACGCCATGCGCACCATCGGGCTGGCCAGGCCTGACGCCGACGGGAAGCTTCTCCCGACGCGGGCGGCCGTGCTGCTCTTCGCCGAGGAGCCTTCGGGCCTTTTGGCCGGAAAGGCATCCATCCGCATCTTTCATTACAAGGGAAATAAGGTCCAAACCGATCCACGCACGAATCTGCTTAAGCCGCCGATCACGATCGGCGGCCCGGTGATCCGGCAGATCAAAGATGCCGAGGGCGGCGTATTACGCGAGTTGGCCAGCGGAATTCAAATGGGGCCGTACGGGTTCGAGATCGTTCAAAAGTACCCAGTGCGTGTCATTCGCGAGGCGATCACTAACACCGTGATCCACCGCGATTACCGCCTTTCGCAGGACATCGTCGTTCGCATCTTTTCCGATCGCATGGAGATTGCCAGCCCCGGACTGTTCGTCGGTCCGGTGACGGTGGCCAATATTGGGCGTGTCGGCGCCCACAACCGGAACGCGAACCTCGTAAACCACCACCGCGAATTCCCCGATCCGCCAAATCTCGACGCGGGCGAAGGAGTGCCCATGATGCTAGGAACGATGCAGAAAACCGGCCTTTACCCGCCCCTCTATCGGACCCGCCCGGACGTTGAGCTTGAAGCGGTGATCGTGACATTGTTTAACGAAGTTCGTCCCTCGGTTTGGGAACAGGTCAGTGACTTGATCGACCAACATGGTTCGATAGGAAACGCCGAAGTCCGGCAGCTCCTGGACACCGAGAATACGGTGGCGGCATCAAAGCAAATCAGAAAATGGATCGATCGAGGGCAACTTCGGTTGCTAAACCCAGGCGCGGCAAAGCAACACCGTCGATATGGCAGATCGGGCTTGCCCACGCCGACGGTCCTATTCACGTCACCGGACCAAGATTAAGTGAACGGCTGTTCGTTTCACGGATAACAGCGACCTGAACCGCCCGATCGACGTCAGACAGCGTAAACCCTTTCGTAAACGTAGGTTAGCGGTTTCCTGGCAACTGCCGAAGCGCGATCCGTCTCGGTTGTTTTCCAAGCTGCTTGGAAAACTCGCAACAGTTGCGTCACAAGTCATTGATTTGTAGAAAGTTACGAAGAGCACTGTTATCTACCCCTTTGACTTGTGAAAGCATTCCTCAGTCCTTATCGCCGTGGCCACCACCTGGCAAGTTGACTTCCTCGACCGGCTCGTCGCCGCGTCGCACGCGGCGAAGGACCGTCGCCTTGCCACCGCGCGGCTCCATCGTCGCAAACAGACCGCCGGCTTCAGCCACCCCTTGGTCCGTTCCCTGGAGTGCCTTTTCGACACGAACCGCGTCAGCGGCAACGCCCAGTCGCAGGTGCTTCTGATCCGCTGCGGCCTGGCGCGCGGCACGCACCTCGACCTGGCGCATTTCGTGGTGCAACTCGCCGAGCGCGGCCTTGGCGGCGATGCGCGGACGGACGAGGGCCAATTGCTGGTACAACATCGTTGGGGCTATGGCCATGACGAGGCATTCCCCGTCCACGAACCGCGGCGTGTCACGGAGCTGATGGGCTGGGCGCAAGAGACGCTGGTGGTCCTATTTGACCATTTGGAAGAGCGGCACCAACTGCTCGCGCCGGCAACCGGCATATCCGCAGTTCCCACCGCGCCGGCCGCCCGCGCCTTGGCCCTGGAGCGGTACCTGGAAGATTTACTCATCGAAGATTGGAAGGATCTCGATTGGGGGGCGCCGCTGGTGTTTCTCGCCCGGCAGCAGCGCTGCGGCGAGCTCGGCGTGCTCGATATCTTGGCCCGCGATCCGTCGACCGGCGAACTGGTCGCGATCGAGCTCAAGCGCGATCGATCGGACGACGAGGTTGTCGGCCAGGTATCGCGATACATGGGATGGCTAATGGAGCACCGCGCGGCCGAGGAGGGAGTCGGCGTGCGTGGGATCATCGTGGTCCGCGAGGTGACTCCCAAGCTCCGGGCCGCGGCCCTGGCCCACGAAAGCATTGGCCTTTTCACCTACGAGTTGGGCGTGACCGTGCGACGGTGGGGTCAGGATGGCTAGTGATCGAATGCGCGTCGCTGGCGTCCGACCTTCAGCAAGGGAGCCCTTTGGGCGGCTGACGGGACCCGGGCGGCGGATGCACCTTAAGGGCGACCATTGATATGGGAATCCGTCCCTTTGCGTGGGGTAGGGGGACCGTCTAGACATCGTCGAAAAATGAACGACGAACGACTACGGCTACCAATCCGCCGGCAAATCCCGTATCTTGCTGGTTCGGGCATGCGCTCGCGGGCGTCAGCCCAGGTGCATACGACTTGGTCGATGACTTGGATGAAAATGGATGGCGGCACACGAAGATTTCGGTTCGGCAGCCCTCCGTCATGCGCGCGACAGCGAGCAGCTATTCGACAGCAACCATTTCGACAACGCCGCATACCTGGCGGGCTACGCGGTGGAATGCAGCTTCAAGGTCCTGTTGGAATGCACCGAACGCCTTTCGCCGAAATCCTTGGGACACGACCTGACGAACCTCGCCGGGCGAGCATTATCGTTCGCCAGACTTCTTTCCCCAGGGATGCCGCGATATCGGCCCGATGATGTTGACGTCGAGTTTGCATTCCAGCGGTGGACGCCTGAAATGCGCTATGAAGCCACGGGCCAGGTGACCCAGGACGAAGCAGAGCGGCTGGTCCGCGCAGGACAAGCGTGCTTGGATAGAATCGTCTTTTCGCTCGTGTTGGACGGGAAACTGCAGGTGCCGACATGACGCACTTCGCCGAGGCGCGTGAGAATGCGCGTAACCTCTTCTGCCAGGACCAGGCGCTGCGGCAACAGCTTGCGCGCGCTTGCCTGATTTGGGACTTGGAAGGCCGGCTCCGGGTACTGGTTGAGCCCGCCGCGGGAATCAACGCGGCATCCGTCTCAACCCACGTCGACGGCCTGTTGAAATCGGTCGCCGCCCCATTCTGGAGTGGCGAAATTTGGACGTGGACGAAGGCAAGCAGCAAGTCGGAGCAGGCCCTGTACGAAAAAGCATGGACCGAAGCCCAACGCGCGATCATCGATCCTGGACCCCCGGAAATCCGCGGCCTCGAGCGTCATGTGTCCAAGGACGCCTGGTTTGCGTCACAAATCAACCCTCCCTGGCCTTGGCTTGAACAAACCGAGCCGATCATTGCGTTTTATTCGTTCAAGGGCGGCGTGGGAAGAACCACGGCGCTACTCTCGGTGGCCGTGCAATTAGCCCGCGCTGGCCTCAGG
>DATLQY010000948.1:0-5072 GCA_035534975.1 Pirellulales bacterium | reverse complement strand
TGCCATAAGGACGACCAACCAGGATGTCGCAGTGCTCGCGGTTTAGCTGCGGGCGAGCTTTATCGCGGGCGTTCCTTTCGCGCAAGTTGAATTTGCCTTGAGAAGGTGACGACATCGCAAGGGTATCCCTTGGGTGGAATTGACGCAACCATGACGCACAAATCCCCAATTGTCGCCCTTCGAGCATAAAATCTCAAAGGTTTACGTGTCAACACCTTCCGTAGCATGGGTCTGGATACCCTCAGTTAGGGGGTGTTAGGGGATAGTCTCCCGCGAATTCCGCGACCCGGACTCAAGGCAGGCCCGGCTCCTGGTCCTCGCGTTGCCGTTCGATAGCGAGACGTTCCTGGAACGTCAGCGGCGGCTTGATGGATGGATTCTCCACCGATTCCGGTGGCAGGGCTGCCCCTGTTCCCGATGCGGGGTCGTCGGGATCATTCGCGGTGCCGGAAGCGGGAATCGCTTCCGTCCGGCGGCGGATGCGGGTGGTGACGGGTTCCTCGGCGGTGGAATGCTTCCGGCGCGCGCGCTGCGGCGTCGCCTCGATGCTTTGGGCGGACTTGATCGCCTTGATCTTGCCGGCCAGTTCGGAAACGCTCGGGCCTTCTTCTTTGCCTGATTCATAGGCAGTGGCCGACAGTCCGGCCTTGAGCTGGTCACGTAGACCGGTCAGTTCGGCAAGGTAGGCGTCGTGCGGGAACGGTTTGCCCAGGCGGGCCTGGTAGTCGCGAAGCTGGGATTCGGCGATGGTGAGGTCTTGCCGGACACCGGCGCATTCGATGCCGTAGGCGCTGGCCAGCCGTTCCACGGCGTTGAGGACGGCGCGCGGCCCCTGGTGATCGCGCGATAGCGTGTAGTGGCGGATGATCGCACCTTCGAGGTAGATATCGGGCGGGAATTGCGGATGCAGAACAATGCCGAAGCGCAGGTTTTGATTTGCGCTATCTCGACGGGTGAGGGCTCCGAAACGGACCATGCCTCCGGCTTGCCCGGTGGTCCGTGACGTTGGCCGCTACACGCGAACAGGCCCCTCTTCGTACTCCCTCTACTCCCTCGGTTGACCGCCGCCGCCCGCCCCACGCCGCCGCTGGCGGCAGCGTGGGGCGGGCGGCGTTGTCCGACAAAACGACAAACGGTGGCGCGCTCCGCCTTTTTTAGCTGCCAGCGTGAAACTCCAACCGGGCAAGCCGGTGGCATCTTGTGCTAAGCGGCCGCGAAAGCGCAACATCAAGAAGCGTAAGCCCCGTTAGGGTCGTCTCGCGGACGCCCATCGGCAGGGCATCGAGCTTGCCGCCGAGAATCGCGGCTACGTCTTCGCGTGGGTAGGTGCGGCCACCGATGGCGAAACCCCACCAACATGGTGGAACTGCGCGCGATGTCTTTTTTGGCGTTTAGCAACCCCATGTTAGCAACAAATCAAGCGCCCGGATCGGCGGGCACGCGTATTTCCCGGGTTTTTCGAGGTACTGCCAGGATGGTTGACCATCGGTTCACTTTGGAATCGAGCTGAATCGAACGATTTCGATGCGTTTTTGGGCGCTTTTCGAGTGAAAACGAGGGGTTGAGACAAGCTCGACGCGGTCTATCAGCGGCAATGCCGACGCGGCGCGAAACACCCGAGCGCGCACGACCGGCTCCAGGCCGGCGTCGTGGACGTTCCGGCCGGCACATGATGGCGTTTGTCGCCGGCGAACGCAACCGCTGGGCATCACCGGCTGGAAACGAGTCGATGGTTTCGCAAGTGGTCTTCGAACGCCGCCGACTGGAACTCCCTTGTTTCGATAGTCACCGTCCACCTGCGTCAAATCGTCGAAAGTAGCCAAGGGGAGACTCGAACGCATCTATCCCTAGAAAGGGGATATTTTCCACTTGCCTTTTATACCCCAATATGGGATATTTAACTATGAGCAAGAAGATTCCACCACTTCCCGTCAAACCGCTGCGATGGATCGGCCCGTCAAAGGACGAGCTGATGGAGTTCCCCGATCCGGTCATGAAGGAAATGGGCCACGCCCTGCACCTGGCACAAACCGGCGACAAGGCGGATAGCGCCAAACCGCTGCACGGCTTCGGCGGTGCCGGCGTCCTTGAGATCGTGGAGGATCACGCCGGTGACACCTATCGGGCCGTGTATACCGTGAAGCTGGCAGGCACCGTCTATGTGCTGCATTGCTTCCAGAAAAAATCGCAAAAGGGAAGCGAAACGCCGAAACAGACGATCAACCTCATCAAGCAACGGCTCAAGACCGCCATCGAGTTGCATGAGAGACAGAAAAGGAGTGAAAAGCCATGATGAAAGACACCAGCCGACCCGCCGAAAACAGCGTCACCGAAAGCAGCGGCAACATCTTTGCCGACCTTGGGATCAAGGACGCCGACGCCTATCTGGCGAAATCCGTATTGGCGATCCATATTCACAGGGTCATCAAGAAACGCCGCCTGACCCAAGAAGAAGCCGGGCAGATTCTCGGCATCAGCCAGCCCAAGATTTCCGCCATCATCAAAGGCCGGCTCGACGGCTTCTCGACTGAGCGATTGTTCCGCTTCCTCAATGTCCTGGGCTGTGACGTAAAGATCAGCGTTTCGCGTCCGCACCCCCAAACCCCTGGGCAAGTGATGGTCGTCTAATGCCCATCGGCGTGCCGGTGGGCCGAAGTTGCCCTGAATCATGCCCATGAAACCGCCAGCAACCTGGTCCTGGTCGATCTTGCCCAACTCCGCCGCCATGGCGTTTGTCGCCGGCGAACGCAACCGCTGGGCATCACCTGCTGGAAACGAGTCGATGGTTTCGCAAGTGGTCTTCGAACGCCGACGACTGGAATTGGTTGTCGTTGAACAACGAATCGGCCTGGGCCAAGGCCACCGCGGCGCGGTGGGGTGGGCTGTGCGTTCGCTCCGACCAGGCGAGCACTTCCGGCATCGGCAGCAGCTTGAGCCGCTCAATCCAGCGATCCGACAGCTCTCGGTCGAACTTACCACGATGAAAAAGATCGTCTTGCTGAATGAGCATCAACGCGACCTGGGAATTGAGCACCGGCTCTCCACTTGCTTGTTCGAGCACGGGTCGCCATGCGTCCAAGTCCGCTTTGGAAAGCTGCCGCGTGCGGGTGTGCAGCACGCTCACTGCCGTGCGTTTCAACGTGTCATCGGCGCGGAACAAGGTGTCCACGCTCGGCAGCAGGATGGTGAACGCTTCGGGAGTCAGTAAGCTCTCGTCGTCCTTCGAATCGAGCACTTTCAACAACGACTCGCGCCACGAATTGATCCATGCGACCTTGACTGCGCTTCTCACTTTGCGGTCGGAGGAGCTTCCGAGCGCATCGAGCCGGGCCTTGAAATGGGCATCTCCCGTCTCGACGCGGTTCGCGAGGTCCAACGCCACGTCGTACGGCCGCACGTTCGAATTGATGATCCACGCCAGATGGGGCTTGTCGCCCCGGTACACCTTGGTCTTCAACCAGGAATCGCGGACCTCGGTGATCTGAAGCCGACAACCGCGTTTCACGGTCGTTACGGTCCGGTTCCCGTCCATCAAGGGGGCCGCGTCCCTGGTCACCACGACGATTCCACCGGCCGCGTATTGCGGCGATTTCGCAGCCTGGGCGGCAGAGGGACGCGAAGCAGGCAGCACAGCCAATAACAAGCACAGCATACTCGACATGGTTCGGGCTCCTTGAGCGGTTGTCTTAGGATACTAACCCTTATACGGACCGGTGTGGTCTCTGTGACAGGCGTTTGACTGGGAATTTCAAGTTTTTCAACGACCCGCGGCTTGCCGACCGGGGGCTGCGGTTACGCACGCGGCAAAAACTCCTGCGTCTCCACGACCCCCAGAGGAAGCAGCCTTCGACGTTCCCTGGAAACCGCGCCGACTGTGCCCGGCGGGGCGGGTGCTTGCGAAGCAACGAGAATGCAGATGGAACACCGCAAGCGCAGCAAAGAAAACTGATCTCCGCCATCCCCACGCCAGTAAGCAAGCCGCGTAGCGGCGCGGTTGCGACCTCGCCACCCTCCGCCCCTCGCGCGATGTGGCGCCGGCTTTTTGTAGGGGGATGCGGAGTCGGTTTTCTTCGCGCAGCGTCTTGGGCCGGCAGGGCGGCGCTGTCGCCGCTTTGCCACGGCGCTTTCGGTCCCTCACCTGCGGACGGTGGGCGTCGAAGCCACTGGGTCGTGGGGCAAGTTTCCAACGTGTAACCGCGATGCGTGCTTCCGTATCGCACGCGGCGATGCCTGACGTTTTGCGCACTAATCCGCAACGTAAGCGTGGCAAGTCGTTGCGTGCCTTGCTTGCGCCGCGGGCTAGTTTTGAATCAGGCCGCGTGCGGTCTGGCCTACGAACCGCTGCCGGACGTCGGCGTCGTCGTGGTCGGAGTCGTCGTGCCCCCCGGAGTCGTGCCCGCCGTGCCGCTGGGCCGCGACGTGCTTGACTTGCCGCCGACTGGCTGCGAGTCGCGTCGGTCGCGGCGAAGATCGCGCTGGTCGTGCTTCAACTCATGTTTGGCCGACCCCGGTTGGCTGCGATCCTGCCCCAGCGTCTTTTCGTCCCCCTTGAGCTTCGACATGTCGTTTTTCAGCTTGCTCGTGTTGTTCGTCGACAGGTCCTTGCGGATCGCGCTTTTGTCCTGGTTCACGGTGCCGCGTTGAGCGTCGAGCTGTCGCCGGTCCTGACCCACCGCTTTCGCATCTTGGCGAACTTCCTTGCGGTCATTCTGTGCCGACGTGCCTGACCTCGACACGTTGGTGTCTTTCCGCAAGTCGCGCCGGTCGTTTTGGCGATCGCGCTCGTCGTGCTTCAAGTCATGTTTGGCCGACCCCAGTTGGTGGCGATCCTGTCCCA
Source organism: Pirellulales bacterium (assembly GCA_035534975.1). Classification (GTDB taxonomy): domain Bacteria; phylum Planctomycetota; class Planctomycetia; order Pirellulales; family JAICIG01; genus DATKSN01. The sequence goes on along the minus strand of DATLQY010000948.1, from coordinate 235 downwards.
GCGTTTTTTCGTCCCCCTTGAGCTTCGACATGTCGCTCTTCAGCTTGGCCGTGTTGTTCGTCGAAAGATCCTTGCGGATCGCGCTTTTGTCCTGGTTCACGGTGCCGCGTTGAGCGTCGAGTTGCCGCCGGTCGTGACCGATTGCGTGCTCATCATGGCGAATGTCGTGACGGTCGTGTTTGAGGTCGTGGCGATCGTGCCTCAAGTCGCCGGCATGTTGCCCCTTGCCCGCGGA
>DATLQY010000947.1:0-10368 GCA_035534975.1 Pirellulales bacterium | reverse complement strand
CCGATCGGCAGCACGCAGCAGCTTCCACCGCCGTAGTTGGCCACCAGCGCGTTCTTGCCCGTCTTGTCGACGACGAGGTGGCACGGTCCCGAGCCGACCGACGACTGCTGATTCAACAGCGTCAGACCGCCTGACTTCGCCTCGATGGCCAGGGCGCTGACGCCGCCCCCCTTCTTACCGCCGACCTCGCTCACCTCGCACACGGCGTAGAGGAACTTCCGCGAGGGGTGGATCGCAAGAAACGACGGATTGTCGACTCCCCCGGTCGCGCCCGCTTTCGTCAGCGCTCCGGTGGCTAGGTCGAGGTTCAAGAGGTAAATCCCCTCGCTTTTACTGCCGCCGGTATAGGTGCCGATGTAGACGCGCGTCGTGCCGGCGGGCTTTGCGTCGGCGGCGAGCACGGAAAGCGGCGGAAGCATCGTGGAGATCAAAGCGGCGATCAAACCAGTCAATGGGTGCGATGTCATGGCGTGCCTCGGTTGGGGAGCGGTTCGTTGCAAATGGCTCGTCGAGTGTAACTCCTGCAGGCGCGAAATACAGCGCCCCCAATATGGATATGTCGCCCCTTGTCAGTTCCCCTGGGGGGGCTTAAGCTAAACGGTGGCACGGATCGAAGAAGGTGCGCTTCTTGCGTCATGCGCGACTCACCGCTAACTCAATCCCATGTCCGACCCATCGCACGAAGACGATTCCCGTGACGATCCCGTGAACGACGTGATCGCCGATTGCGGCGAATTCCAAAAAAACGCGGTCGGCGTGGCTCCCTCGCCAAGCGATTCGCCGCCGCGTACTCCGGCGCCACCGGTTTCCGAAACGTCGAATGTTACCCTTCCGCCCATGGCGCGCAACGCGGTTGCCACCGCGACCCGCTATGCCGACCTGACGTTCCATAAGCGCGGCGGACTTGGGGCCCTGTTCCGTGCCCGCGACAAGGACCTGCACCGCGACGTCGTGATCAAGTTCATTCACGAGCGTTGCCGCGTCGAGCCCGAGATCCTCTCGCAATTTCACGTCGAAGCCGAGGTCACGGGCCGTCTCGATCACCCGGGGGTCGTGCCCGTCTACGGCATCGGCCAAGATTGGGACGGCCAGCCGTTCTACGTCATGCGGATGATTCACGGCCGCGAATTGCAGACGGCGATTCAAGAGTACCACGAGGCGGGCGGACCGGCGAACCGTTCGCGCGAAAACCGGCAGCGCTTGTTCGCCTTGCTCGAACACCTGGTCAGCGCCTGCAATACGGTGGCCTACGCGCACGACGTAGGTATCGTTCACTGCGATCTGAAGCCTGTCAACATCATGATCGGCAAGTACGGCGAGACCTTCGTGCTCGATTGGGGGTTGGCGACGTCGTTCGAGCGCACCGCCACGTTCGTCGAGGCCAACGAACCCTCGATGCGTCCGCGCTCGGCCGAAAGCTCCCAGGGCGGCAAGCGCGGCGGCACGTTGGGTTACATCAGCCCGGAACAGTTGTCGGCCGATGGGCGAGTGGCTCCCACCAGCGACGTGTACAGCCTGGGAGCGTCGCTCTACGAGGTCCTGCTGGGCAGTCCTCCCTTCAACGGGCGAGACACCGACGTGGAAGAACAGGTTCGCCACGGTCAGTTTCGACGGCCGCGCGACGTGAACCGCCGCGTCTCGCGCCGACTGGAAGCGATCTGCCTGAAGGCGATGAGCCTCGCCCAGAAAGACCGTTACCGCACGGCCAAACAGCTTGCCGCCGACTTGAAGAACTGGATGCGCGACGACGAAGTCCATGCCGCGCCCGACAACGCCCTGGGCCGAGTCTCGCGGCACGCGCGCCGCCACCGGGGGATCACGATCGCCGTGTTCCTGGCGGTGCTGTTCGCCACCGTGGTGGGCACTTGGGCGCACCTCAGTCGTACGCACGCTTTGCAAAGCGAGGAGCAGAGCCGCCTCGTCGTCGAAACTTCGCTCGATACGTTCGAGGAGATCTGCCGGCCCCTGGCCTACGGCGAGATGAGCAACTTGCGGCTATTTCAGCCCTTTATCAAGCAGATTCAGGACTTCACGGCCAAGTACCTGGCGAGCTTCGAAAGCGACCACTCGATGCGTCCGTACACGGGGCGCGTGTTCGTCTTGCGCGCGACGGTCGCGCGGGAGCGTTTCGGTGACGACAGCGCCGAGAATGACTATCAATCCGCGGCGCGGATCTTCGAGGGCCTCGTCGCCGAAAAGCCTGACGACGCTGAGAGCCGCCTATGGTTGGCGAAGATTCAGTTGAGCCAGGCGCGGGCCCGATTGCAGCGCGGCGACTACCTGGCGGCGCGCGAACCGCTCGACGGCGCCAAGCGCGCCTTGGACGAGCTCAGCGGTTCTCGACAGGGCGACACGACGTTGTTGAGGTACCTGGCCGAGGCCGACCATTCGCTGGGTGAATTCTACCTGCAACTGCACGCCCACGGCAACGATCACCAGGTGCTCCTGCAAGCCGACGAGTTCTTCCAGGAGAGCAAGGACCTTCGCGCTCAGCTCGTCGAGCGGACCCGAAAGGCGGAAAAGCTCAGCCACCAGCGCGACCTGGCCCGCAGTGTTGGCTACCTGGGCGACCTGTACCTTCGCCAGGGCAGGGTCGAATTGGCCCGTCATGACTACGAAGAGTCGCTCGCGTTACGGCGCGACATCTTCCAGCGCGACCCGAATCCCGAGCAGCGTTTTCAGTACGCTCGCGGGCTGGCGAATTTCGGCGAGCTCGAGCGCGACTACGGCGGCGACTTCGACGGCGCTTTGACGAAGTTGCGAACGGCGCTTGCCGTGCAAGAGAAACTGGCCGACGAGTTCGACGAGGTCGAGAGGTTCCAAACCGACCTGGGCGCGACGTTGAACCTCATGGCCGAGTTGCACTTGTTCGCCGCGATCGACGAAGCGGACAAGGCGGACCAGCATTACGAGGCGACTCGCGGTTTCGCTGAACGGGCCGCCAAACTCTACGGCCGGTTCTGCGACGGCGCTGGAGCGCAGCCGAAGCAGGCGAGCCGGCAGTCGGTCCTCGGACTGGTCACGAGTAAGGTTATGCTGGCGCTTGCCGAGCGCTCAGTCAACCCGACGGAGTCGGTGAATCGTGCCGTCGAGGCCGAAACGCTGGTCGGTAGGCTGTTGGGCGCCGAGGAAACCCTCAATTTGCATGAATTGTTGGCGCTGGCAATGGCGCGCTCGCTCGAAGGCGATCCGCTCAAGCTACCCGCGGCCTGGTCGGCCCTGGACGAGGCGATCGAGCGGGGCCAGCACGCCGTCGATCGGATCGAGCGGCACCGTGCCCTTGGCTTCAAGACGTTGGCCGACTCGCCCGATTGGGCCGGCAAATTCGTCGCATTGGTCAAGCAATTGCGCCACGCGGTTGTCTCCGAATAGCGCGCCTCGCCAACCCCTTTGCCGCTCGCCATGCCCACCGAAGACGTTTACAAGCAGCTTTGCCAACACGCCCGCCAGACCGCGATGCTCGGCTCGATCGAGTCGCTCTTGGGCTGGGATGAACGTTGCTTGATGCCCGACGCGGCGGGCGAGTACCGCGCCGAGCAGATCACGTTGCTCGCGGGCATGATCCACGACCGGCAAACCGATCGGCGGTTGGGCGACTGGCTGGCGGAACTTACCGGCGGGCCCTTGGCGAAAGACTCGGCGAGCGAAACAGGCGCCACGATCCGCCATTTGAAACGGCAGTACGATAAGAAGACCAGGCTTCCCAAGTCGCTGGTCGAGGAACTTGCCCGCACCTCCGTGCTCGGGCAGCAGGCATGGCAGCACGCTCGGCGCGACGACGACTTCAAGGGATTCGCTCCGCTTCTGGAGAAAACCGTCCGTCTCAAGCGCGAGCAAGCCGAGGCCGTCGGCTACGCGGAGACGCCCTACGATGCTTTACTTGACGATTTCGAACCTGGCGAACTGACCTCGAACGTGGCCCGCGTGCTCGGCGGACTGCGCGACGAGCTGGTGCCGCTGGTGGCGGAGATTCTCGCCGGCGGCCGCTCGCCCGACGTGAGCGTGCTCCAGCAGGGCTTTCCGGCGGCGGCCCAGGAGGCCTTTGGGCGCGAGGTCGCGGCCAAGATCGGCTTCGATTTCGGCCGCGGCCGGCTCGACGTGACGGCCCATCCGTTCTGCAGCTCGATGGGGCCCCACGATTGCCGGATCACCACTCGTTACGACGAGCACTTTTTCAACAGCGCCTTCTTCGGCACGTTGCACGAGGCCGGCCACGGCATCTACGAGCAGGGCCTGCCCACCGGCTCGTTCGGCCTTCCGCCGGGCGAGGCCGTGTCGATGGGTATCCATGAGTCGCAATCGCGGCTGTGGGAAAACTTCGTGGGCCGGGGCCGTCCGTTCTGGCGGCACTTCTACCCCGCGTTGCAGCGTGCCTTTCCCGCGACGTTGGGGGACGTGCCGCTCGACGGCTTTTACTTCGCCGTCAACGACGTACGCGCCTCGCTGATTCGCGTCGAGGCCGACGAGGCGACGTACAACCTGCACATCCTGATCCGCTTCGAGCTGGAACAAGAGCTGATCGCCGACCGTCTGAAGGTGAGCGACCTCCCGATGGCCTGGAACGAAAGGTACCAGAGTTACCTGGGCATCAAGCCGCCGAACGACGCCGACGGCGTGTTGCAAGACATCCACTGGAGCGCGGGCTTATTCGGCTATTTCGCCACGTATTCGCTGGGCAATCTCTACGCTGCGCAGTTCTTCGCCCAGGCGAGCGCCGATTTGGGCGGCCCCGACCGAGACGGCCCCGACCGAGACGGCCCCGGCCTTGGCAGCCTTGCCGAACAGTTTGCCCGCGGCGAGTTTGCGCCGCTGCACGCCTGGCTGTCGGAAAAAATCCATCGCCACGGCCAGCGTTACACCGCGGCCGAGCTGGTTCAAAGCGTCACGGGTCGGCCGCTGGAACACGCCCCACTGATAGAGCACCTGCGCGGCAAGTTCGGGCCGCTGTACGGGCTGGTTTAACGCCCCGTTCACAGATGCGGCACCTTGCAGTTTCTGCAACTTGTGTGGTACGCTTAATTCGATGGCTGTTCGATTCTGATCTATTTGAAGTGCGGCAGATTTCGCGATGATCCAGACGCCCACTCACTACGTGCAAATGACGCCCCAGGGAGGCTGGCGGATCTGTGACAGCCGCGTATCGCTCGACTCAATCGTGCATGCGTATTGGCAGGGTGAAGCACCCGAAGCCATCGCGGCGGATTTTCCTAGTTTGTCGCTCGAGCAAGTCCACGGTGCCATTGCTTTCTATCTTCGAAACCGAGACGAAATCGACCGTTACCTGATCGCACAGGACGCTCGCTGGGAGGAATTGCGCAAGTCGAGCGAAGCGGCATGTGGTCCCTTGTTACAGCGAATCCGTGGTGCGCGACGTGCGAACAAACAAGGATTTGATTCGTGAGCACCTCACGGTTTCTGGCCGACGAGGACTTTCATTATCGGATCGTACAGGCCGTTAGGCGGATGGAACCAAAAGTGGAGATTTCGACCGTCGTCGAGATCGGCCATTCAGGCGCGACCGACGCCGACATACTCGAGTTGGCCATTGCGGACAACTGGTTAGTCGTTTCGCACGATGTGAACACGATGAGGGACACGGCGGAGCGCCGCATGCGTGACGGCTCCCATATCACCGGTTTATTTCTCGCCCACCAATCGTCGGCGCTTAAAACCGTCGCGGAGAGCCTCGTATTGATTTGGGCGGCATCCCAGGCCGAGGAGTGGAGAAACCAAATCATCTTCCTGCCGCTATAGCCTGCCTTAGGCTATGTCGCTGGCTTGCCCGGATACAAGGCCCACGAGCAAATGAGCAGAGACCAGCCGTATCGCCGGGCTAGCAGTTCCGGGCGGGACACAGCGCCCCGAGCCAGGCTTGGCGAAAGCGGTGGTTGGAGTGGCGGCGGGCGGCCCTTACTGCGTTGTAGGGCACCGGCTCGCTTGGCTCGCTGGGTTGGTGCGGCTCAATTGCCTATTTCGTCGAGCGCCTGAATGACCTCGCTGTGATGGATCGCCTCGGCCAAAATCCGGGCCGTGTGACCGTGAACGTTGCTCGCATGCATGTCCGCCCCGCGCCGAATCAAGGCCTGTGCCGCGCTTCCTCCGGTTTGTTCGCACATGAAAGGGTCGTCATAAGTGCCTCGGTTCGCAACATACAAGAGCGGCGTCATCTCATCGCCACCGTCAACGATATTGACGGCCGCGCCAGCCTCGGCGAGGGCGACTACGGCCTGCATGTTTCCCTTGCGACTGGCGACCAGCAAGGCGGTCGCCCCTTGGTCATCCGTGGCCTCGACATCGGCGCCTTCGGCGAGCAGCCACCGTACTTTTTCGGCAGCCTCCCGGTCGCTCTCCGCCGCCAGGACCAGGGGGGTCGGATGTTCCCCGCTCTTGGAGCGCTCGTTCGGGTTGAGGCCGAGTTCCAGCAGCAGTCGCACCGCATCGGCCGGGCCGCTTTCGGCGGCAAGGAGCAACGTGCTTTCGCCTTTCGCGTTGCGTACGTGAGGGTCGGCGCCGGCTTGCAACAGCACCGGCGCGGCGGTCGATTTGCTCCATTCCTCGAGAGACGCCAAAAGGGGCGATCGGCCCGGCTCTTCGGCCTCCTCGATGTCGGCGCCCTTGGCGAGCAGCAACTGAACTTTCTCGGCCGCATCGATATCGGACCCAGCCGCACGCGACAAGAGACCATGTTCCGGCACCGCTTCGGCGTCGAAGAGCATCGTGAACATTTCGATATCGCCGTCACTGGCTGCCGCCCGAAGGGCGTTGCCCCCCTTGAGGCTCCGGTAATGCACGTTGGCTCCGGCGTCAAGCAGGGCGCGCAGCCGTTGAGCGTCGGCGTGGAAGGCGGCCGTCATCAACACGTTTACCGAGTCGCCGTCGATTGCGTTCACGTCGGCGCCCGCGCTGACCAGGGCCATCACGCGGTCGGCATCGCCGTGCCGTATGTACTGGAAACGCTGAGAGGCACCCTGGCCACCTGTGCCATTTCCGAAGGCGTATGGCCGCATGAGCCGGAAGGTATCCGGCAAGCGAAAATCGGCCAGCAAGAAGGCATTGGGCGGCTCGTCGAAAAACGCGCCCTTTCCGCAGGCGTAAAACAGGGCGGTCCGGCCGCGATGATCCGTCTCGTCCGGGTCTGCGCCGGCTTCGAGCAACGCCGACAAGCATGCCAAGGGGTCGCCATCGATGGTTCGGATCGCTCCCGCCGCCGCCATGAGGGGCGTGACTCCTTCGGAGCTCGCCGCGCTTGAATTGGCGCCCGCGGCGATCAGGAACCACACGACGGCGGCCTGCCCGCGCGCGGCGGCCCACGTCAGCGGCGTCGTGTCATTCCACGGGTCGTTTTCAGCCGTCTTCACGCGCAAATCGACAGGCACGCCGGCTGCCAACTCGTCGCGGATCGTTTCGAGATCGCCCGTTATTGCCGCCGCGTGAATCGGCGCCAACCCCAGGTATTTTCCATCGTCGGAGCGGTCGTAACGGCTGATTTTGCAATTGGGCAGCGCGGCTTGGAGTTCGGCAATTCCCGCGGCCGTCACCAGGGTATCTTTGAGGACAAGATGTTCGAGATGGGTCAGCGCTTTGAGCCACTTGAGGCCCGCGTCGGTAACCCGGGTCTGGCCCAAGTCGAGCGCTTTCAGCCGCCGCATCGACCTCAAGTGCGGCAAGCCGGCGTCGCTGACGCTCGTGCGGTCGAGCGATAGGTGTTCGATGGCGACAAGCGCTTCCAGAGGGACGAGGTCGGCATCGGACAACTCGTTGCGGCACGTGAGCGAGACTCCTTCGACTCGCACGAAGAAGTCGTCGCCGAGCAATGCTCGCAGCCATCGCGGGCCGGGTGGTTCGTCGCCGCCCGTCAAATCGTAATCGTACCAAGCATGGCCACCCAGCTTTTCGACCTCGACGACCGCCCTCCGTTCATTTCGCTTCTCGTCGCGTTGGATCGCCAGCCAGGCCAAGGCAGCGCTGATGACGAAAACCAAGACCAGCATCTTCTTGGTGCTGAACTGGAGCCAGCGACGTCGAAGTTTCTGTCGATTACGCATACCCCGATTCTACTGATTGAACTCCCGCCTGGCTGCGCCGGACACAGCTTGATGCGATGGCAAGCGGGCGTCAAGGACACGACTTCTGGCTGGTCCAGCGAAGCCGCCTACGGGTTTGCCGCTTGTAAGCGATCGTCGCCGACTGGCCGAGACCGCACGAGGCCCTAGGTCGGATCGCCGACGTATCACGGCCCAAACACTTGACAATTCGGTAACGCCTGCCGGAGCTGCTCCAGCCCGGCGTCCGCGACATGAGTTCCACCGAGAGAAAGGACTTGCAACCCGGTCAGTCCGTGCAGGTGGTTCAGCCCGGCGTCCGTGACCTGAGTGCCGGCGAGGCCAAGCACTTTCAGCCCCATCAGTCCTTGCAGGTGTGCCAGGCCGGCGTCCATGACTTGAGTGCTGCTGAGATTAAGCTCTTGCAGCGCCGCCAGCCCTTGCAGGTGCGCCAGCCCAGCGTCCGTGACTTGGGTGTGACCCAGGTTCAGCTCTTGCAGCGCCGTTAGCCCTTGCAAGTGCGCCAGCCCAGCGTCCGTCACCTGCGTGTCACCGAGATCAACGGATTGTAGGTTCGTCAGCCCGTGCAGGTGCGCCATTCCGGCGTCCGTGACTTGAGTGCCAAGGAGAATAAGCTCTTGCAGCCCCGTCAGCCCTTGCAAGTGTGCCAGCCCAGTGTCCGTAACTTGAGTGCGGTAGAGATCAAGCCCATTCAGCTCCGTAAGGCCGTGCAGGTGTTCCAAGCCAGCATCCGTGACGTGAGTGGTATCGAGATTAAGCTCTTGCAGTCCCGTCAGTCCGTGTAGGTGGACCAGGCCGGAGTCCGTGACCTGGGTGCCGGCGAGCCAAAGAATTCTCAGCCCCGTCAGCCCGTGCAGGTGCGCCAGCCCATCGTCCGTGACTTGAGTCCAACCTAGATCAACGTCTTGCACTTCATCAAAGTAGTCCCGTGGCAGCCAACGTCGCAGGAATGGCCAGGGGAATGCCTCGCTCTCCGTCGTATCGGGCTTCTCGTATTCGACCGATCCGTCGAGCGCTTCAATTGCGGCCACCGCCCTTCGCTGACTCTCGGCCGGCACAACGACCAGGCTCAATCCCATGCACAACACCGCTACGACCGCTAACATGGTCGCCAACGAGAACTGCGCCCAGCGCCGCTTGGGCGTCAGCATCGAAATCAGCTTCGCAAGGGGCTTGGCCATGCCACCAGCATGACGCGCCGTCGGGCGGCGGGCAAGCGGGAGATCGCCGGCTCCCCCAAGTTCGCGGTGAGGGTTATGCTGGGCAACCCGCAACTGGATTAGTGCCTGGCTGCAGTCGTGGACGCCTACTCCTGTCTCCTGCTGGCGTGTGTGCGTGGGGACCGAGGCGGTACTCACGGCCGAGGGTCGGGTTCAAACAGTAGACAATTCGGCAACGCCTGCCGGAGTTGCGCCAGGCCAATGTCTGTTACTTGGGTGCGATTGAGCCAGATCGCTTTCAGCCGCGTCAACTCATACAGGTGGACAAGCCCAGCATCCGTGACCTGAGTGCCGCTGACAGAAAGCCATTCCAGCCTCATCAGCCCTTGTAGATGCGCCAGCCCAGCGTCCGTGACTTGGGTGCCGTCGAGATGAATCTCTTGCAGACCCGTCAGCCCTTGCAGATGCGCTAGGTCAGGGTCCGTGACTTGAGTATTCAGGAGACTAACCGATCGCACCTCATCGAAGTAGTCCCGCGGCAGCCAGCGTCGCAGGAAAGGCTTGGTGAACGCCTCGCGAGCCTCCTGGACGGGCTCCTCATCGGCCTCTTGATCAGACTCCTCGTCAGACTCTTCGTCCGGCTGTTCATCGGGCTGTTCATCGGGCTGTTCATCGGGTTCCGCAATTACGGCAGATCCGCCCGCGTATTCAACCGATCCGCCAAGCGCTTTAATGGCGGCCACAGCCCGGCGCTGTCTCTCTGCCGGCGTAACGATCAGGCTCAATCCGACGCACAACACGGTCACGACCAGGAATAACGTCAGCAACGAGAATTGCGCCCACCTCCGCTTGGGCGTCAGCAGGGCTACGAGCTTGGCGAGGGGCTTGGCCATGCCATCAGCATGACGCGCCGGCGAGCGAGGGGCAAGGGCGGCTTGAACGGGTCGATTTCGACGACACGACCGTGGCTCGGGCGTGCCAATCCAGGCAGCAGCCGAGACTCGTCTGGCAGGAACGACGCCGGCCGTGTTAGCATCGCCGCTGGCGGTCGGCGTCGGCCGGCCCAAGGGGACCAATCATCCACTGCGTTTTGCAAGATATCCACTGGAGCGCGGGCTTATTCGGCTATTTCGCCACGTATTCGC
>DATLQY010000946.1:0-10483 GCA_035534975.1 Pirellulales bacterium | reverse complement strand
GATCGTTCGAGCCAATCGAGACGAAGTCGGCTTCTTCCAGGAGCAGGTCGATGGCGATCGCCGCAGCGGGCACCTCGAGCATCAGGCCGATCGGCACTTCGCCGAACGCCAACTCCTCGGCGCGCAACTGCCGGCAAGCTTTTCGCACCAGCAACCGGACCTTGCGCATTTCGTCGAGCGTGGTGATCATGGGGAACATCAGCCGTACCCGTTTTGGCAAGCCGTCGTCGTCGGCCGCGGCGCGGAGCACGGCGCGGATCTGCGTGACGAAAAACGTGGGGTGCTCGAACGACAGGCGGATCGAACGCCAACCCATGAACGGGTTCGCCTCGCGCTGCTGACCAAGGTAACGCATTTTCTTGTCGCCGCCCACATCGAGCGTGCGGAACGTCACGCGACGGCCGGGGCTGGCGGCGATCACCTCGCGGTAGTCCCGCACCTGTTCTTCCTCGTCAGGTACGTCGGCGTGCGTCAGGAACAGGTACTCGGTGCGGTACAGCCCCACGCCCGATCCGCCCATCGACGCCGCGGCGCGCGCGTCGGCGGGGTTGCTGATATTGGCCAGCAGCTCCACCGGTTGTCCGTCGGCCGAAACGGCGGGCTGCTCGCGGTTGTGGGCCAAGGCGTCTTTGAGATCGACGAACTCCCGTTGCAGGCGGCGGTAAGCTCTCTGCGTTTCGACGTCGGGACGGACCACCACGCGCCCCTCGCGGCCGTCGACGACCACGACGTCGCCGTCGGCCACGCCGTGCAGCACCCCTTCAACCCCCGACACGGCGGGAATGCCGCGGCCGCGCGCGAGAATGGCCGCATGACTCGTGCGCCCGCCGGCCTGGGTCACGATCCCCGATACCTCGTGTTTCCCCAGCGTGATCACGTGCGACGGTACAAGCTCGTTGGCGATCAGGATCACGGGGCCGTGGTACGCCTCGGCGGCCGGTTCTTGGTGAACGGCGATCGGCGCGAGGTGACCATTGAGGCGGATGATCAGGTCACGGACGTCGGCCAGGCGTTCCTTCAGGTACTCGTCAGTGGTGCGGGCGAAAAGGTCGGTGTATTCGCCCAGCACGCGTTGCAGCGCCGCCTGCGCGGTTTGTCGCGAATCGACGATCCACGCGCGCACTTTGGCGGTGAACGCGGGGTCGTGGAGAATCGTCTCGTGGACTTCGAAGATGGCGGCCGCTCGATCACTCACCTGATTGCGGACTTTCTCGTGGAGGGCGCGCAAGTCGCCGGCGGTGGCCTCGCGTGCCTGATCGTACCGAGTGAGCTCGGCAAGCATGTCGCCGTCGTCGAGCGGTTCCCGCTCTTGCCCGACGAAGATTTCGTGAATGCAGTGCGCCTTGCCGACTGCCACCCCCGGCGAAACAGCGACGCCGTGCAGGATCACTTGCTGCTTCGCGGCGCCGGCTGCGGCGGCGCGCCGGCCTCGCGCTTTGGTCGAAGGCGATGGGTGCCGCCGTGGCGTGCTCATGGTCGTATCACTCGTCGGCTGTCGCGATGACGGGCCGTTCGGGCAGGCTGGCAAGGATCGGGCGGTCTTCCATGCCGATGTCGGGACGGAGCTCGACGGTCCGCAAACCGATCAGCACCGTCTCGCCGGTCGTCGCCGGGACGCGGCTTAGGAACACCATCGTCGCCAATCGCGCGGCCGATGACAAGCCAAAGATCGTCAGGTAGGTTGCGAGAGTCTTGTCGCCCAGCCGCAGTAACAGCCCGCCCAGAAGCGACCCCAGCACGGTCGCCAGTGCGTTGCCCAGGTTGAAGGTCGTCAGAACACTGGTCCGCTCGGCCTCGGGGATCGATTCGAAAAACAGCAGAAACATCGCCAACTCGTAGGCCGCCCAGGCAAGCCCGGCCAGGATTTGCACGGCCACCAGGTAGGGAAACGACTGCGAAACGATCCAAAGTCCGGAACAGGGAACGATCGCCACGCCTCCGATCCAAAGCAGCCGCCTGGCGCCGGCGCGCCTGGCGAACCGGCCCAGTGAGGGCAACGCCACGACCTTGGCGGCGAACGAGACGCCGATCAGGAGCACATAGTCGATGTAGGAGAAATTCAACTGTTTGAGCATGAAGGGGGTGAAATAGGGGCCGGCGATCTGGGCCGCGGCTTGCACCGACAACAGGTAGATCAAGAGCGCTCCGTCGCGACCTCCGCGCAAACGACCGAGCAGTTCGCGCCACGAAACCTCGCGGTGGTCCGGGCTTGGCGGAACCGGTTCGCTCTGCGCGGCCAGGAACCCGGCCGAGGCCAATCGGCACACCGCCGCGGCCAGGAACAGGACGGCGAACGTAGGCAAGACGTGTCCGTAAACACGTCCCGCCTGCAAGGCGAAACCGCCGGCCAGGAAGCCGACGAGCACTCCCGCCTGGCTGAACCGCGTGCGGCGGGCGAAATAGGCCGCGCGCATCGTGCCGGGGACGATCGTGCCGACCCAGGTATTCCAGGCCGGTCCGGTGGCCATTCCCGCGGCCCAATAAACCGAGGCCATCAGGAAGGCCACACGTCCCGTCTCCCAGTCGAACCAAGCCGCGGCGACCAGCGGCGCGAAGGCCATCGCCTGTACCAGCGCGCAGCACACGACCCAGCGACGATTCGAGCCAAGCCGGCGGATCGCCGCCGGTGAAGCAAGCTGCAACAACGCCCCGGCCACGAGCGGTAGCGTGGTGATCAAGCCGGCGGCCACTTCGCCCATGCCAGCGGCCAGCACGAAGGCCGGCAGGTAGGTCTCACCGACGCCCACCATGATGCTGAAAGTCGCCCCGTCGCCCAGGATCGCCCGTAGGTCGCGGCGCAAACGCCGGCGGCCGGGCCGGCGCTGGGAACGTGGGGTCTGCGGCGCGCTGGCGCGGGCGCCGGTAACAAAGGCCATCGGGAGTGCTGCCACCGGGGGAGGGACTACGCCTTGATTCTATCAGAAAGGGGAAGGACAGGCCACCGCGCCGGCAGGTTCGCGTTGCGGCCGGATTCCGTCGGCCGAGAGCCAACTTTGCGTTCGCCGGCCCCCCGTCGCCGATGGTTCATTTGCCGTCTTGGATTGCCGCCGAGTCCGACAAGTTGAGCGTGAAACTACGGCTGGCTCCGGGCAGCACCACCAGGTGCTCCTGGAGCTGGGCGAGAATTAACTTCGCTTCGGCGCCTCGTAGCCATCCCAAGACGGCATCCGCGGCACAGCCGAAGTCGTCGAGGTACGCCGAAAGGATTTCCTCATGCTCGGCGGCGAGAACCAGCTCCCAGCGACTGCGGCCGCGCGCTATGATTTCGCCGACTCGTTCGTTGTCGGCAGTAGCACCGTAATAGCTCAAAAAGGAGTCGTATGGCCTGAAACCGGCTTCATACGCAGCCTCGAGAAAACGCACGATTGCCTTGTCTTCATCGGAAAACTTCTCCGGTGGGCCAACATCGAAGGGCCAATACCTGTTCTCCATTTTAGTCTCCCACTCGTATTGCCGTCACATTGATCCGCCCGTCCGCCGTTTCTTCGATTTCAATTGTCCATGTTCCCCTGAGGGCCCGGTCGAGGTTCTCCTTCATATGTCGCTCCGTTATGGAACGATCCCTGATTGCCTTCTTGAATTGATCGGATGCATGCCCTTGGATTCTGCCAATCGAGCCACGCCCTCCCGCAAGCCGTTGCGTCTCCCGAAGGCGATACGGAGTCCAGGGAATGCTGTCCGTCCACAAGACCCTGAGCAACACGGATCCCTCGAGCATCCGAGCGGAAAAACGCTCGTTTCCCGATTGGTCGTAAATGACGAAATCAAACCCCTTGAGACCGGCTTTTTCGAATGGCTCAACATCCATACTCACTTCCATTATAATGCGTTTCTCAATACGTTGCCATCCGCGGAAGGCGGATCTTCGCCACGCACGTGCCGCCCAGATACGAAATCGTAATCCGAGAACGCCCCCATGAAAGCCATTGCCGTCCGTCCGGGAGTCCCTAACAGCGTTCACCTGGCCGAGCTTCCCAAGCCGCGCCTTGAGGACGTGCCCGGCGGCCGGGGCGTGCTGGTGCGGGTGCTCAAGGTCGGCGTCGACGCCACCGACAAGGAGATCAACGAGGCCAAGTACGGCAACGCTCCGCCCGGATACGACTTTTTGGTCCTCGGGCACGAGTCGTTCGGGGTGGTGGTCGAGGTCGGCCCCGGCGTCGATCACGTCCGGCCGGGCGATTACGTGACGGCCACGGTCCGCCGGCCCGGCGGATCGATCTACGATCAGATCGGCACCTCCGACATGACCAGCGAGGAAGTCTATTACGAACGTGGCATCAACCTGCTGCACGGTTTTCTTACGGAGTACTACGTCGAGGACGCCGAGTTCGTCGTCAAGGTGCCCCTGGGGCTCAAGCACCTGCACGTGCTTGCCGAACCCATGAGCTGTGCCGCCAAGGCGATCCAGCAGGCGTTCGAAGTACAGCGCCGGCTGAAAGTCTGGCGGCCACGCGTGGCGTTCGTGATGGGGGCCGGACAGATCGGCTTGCTCAGCACGCTCATTCTTCGGCTCCGCGGCTTGCGGGTTTACACACTGGCCCGCGCACCGGCGCCAAATCTCAAGGCCGAAATCGTCGCCGGATTGGGCGCGCACTACGTGAGCACCGAACAGCAGTCGCTCGCACGACTCGCCGGCGAGGTCGGCAAGCCCGAGATGATCATCGACGCCACGGGCGCCAGCCATCAGGCATTCGCGGCGATGGAAGTGCTGGGGCACAACGGCGTGCTGGTTTGGACCAGCATCACCGGCGGCGAACGACACGTTCAGGTTCCCTCGGACAGGGTCAACCTTGAGTGGGTACTGGGGAACAAGCTCCTGCTGGGCAGCGTCAATGCCAACCGCGAACACTTCGAATTAGGGATCAAAGACATGGCCTTGGGAGAGGTCACTTATCCCGGCGTGATCCAGCGGATCCTGACCCACCCTGTGCAAGGGCTCGACAACTATGCGCAAATGATGCGGCTGTTGGTCGAGGACCGCGGGGCGCTGAAGGTTTACGTCGAAGTGGCGAGCGAGTAGCCGCTCGACCTCATACCGGCCACTCGACCTCGAGTTGGTTTTCGATGTGCTCGACCCCTTCCAGACCCAAGAGCACCTCCTGGGCCATCTGCTTCTGATAATAACTGTGAACCACGCCGCGCAACGTCACCTGTCCTTGGTTGGTCTCGAACCGCAAGCGCCGGTGCGGCACATGGGGGCTTCGTTCCAATACCGAGAAGATTCGGTCCGCCAATTGTTGATCCGCCATTCGCCAGGCCCCGCTTTACCACAGAGTAAGTCGTCCCAACATCCACCAGCCGGCGTAAATATCGGCCGCCCGCCAGGTTCTGGTAAAGTGAAACACCTGGCGAATTGACGCGGACTGAGTAAGGCTGTCTGCTTGTAGCGGAAATCGTGAGAATTCCGCGCAGGGATTCAAACCGGCGAGGGGCCTACCCGCTCAGCCACGACGGCAATTCGCCGGAGGGCGGGAGCTCGATCACGCTGGCGCTGAGAATGTCGGGGTGGTCGGTGACCGCGGCCAGTGCCTCGGCCGGGGGCCGCGTGTCGAGGTTCAACACGCCAATCGCTTCGCCGCCGGGTAGATGGCTGGCCCGGCCCACGGCCATCTGGGCGATGTTCACCCCGTGGGTGCCGAAGATCGTGCCGACTTTGCCGATGATGCCCGGCACGTCGCGGTGAGTGAAAATCATGAGAATGCCGTCGAGGTAGGCGTCGAGCCGGAAATCGCCGAGCTGGACCAGGCGGGCCATGTTGTGGCCGAAAACCGTGCCGGCCGCCTTGATGGTCCGCGCCTCCGTCACCAATTCGGCCAGAATCACGGAGCTGAACGCCCCGCGGTCGGTCGTCGATTGCTCGACCAGCTCGATGCCCCGCTCGCGAAGCAAAACCTCGGCATTGACGAAATTGATCTCGTCCTCCAACGCGTGCTGCAACAAACCGGCGGCCACGGTCGCCGTCAGCAACCTGGTATCCTTGCCGGCAACCTCGCCGCGATAGGTCAAGCGGCAAGCCTTGGCCGGACTGCGGTCGAATTGCGACAACAGCAATCCCAAGCGGTAAGCCACATCGAGGTCGTCGCGCAGGGCGGCAAGCTTCTTGGGGTCGATCGCCGCGACGTTGACCGCGTGCCGGATCGTGCCGCGCGTGAGGAAATCGATCAGCAATTGGGCACCTTCGGCCGCCACTTGCGTTTGCGCTTCTTCCGTGCTGGCGCCCAGGTGGGGTGTGGCCAAAACGCCGGGCATACCGAACAAGGGGCTGTTGGTGCAGGGCTCGTTGGCGAAGACGTCCAGCGCCACGCCGGCCAGCTTGCCGCTCTTGAGCCCCGCGACCAGCGCCGCCTCGTCGTAAATTCCGCCGCGAGCGCAATTGATCAACCGAACGCCCGGCCGCATCATTTCGATTTCCCTCGCGCCGATCAGGTTTCGGGTTTCCGGCGTGAGCGGCGTGTGGACGGAGAGATAATCGACCTGGGGAAGCATCTCATGGACGGTGGGGAGCATTTCGATCCCCAGTTCCAGGGCACGCTCCTTGGTGAGGAACGGATCGTAGCCGAGCACGCGCATCTCGAACGCCTTCGCGCGGACCGCCACCGCCTGGCCAATGCGGCCCAGTCCCACCACTCCGATCGTCTTATCGGCCAGTTGAGAGCCCATGTAGCGGTTGCGTTCCCAGCGTCCTTCGACCAGGCTCTGGTAGGCGGGAGCGATGTTGCGCGACAGCGCCATGAGCATCGCAAGGGTATGTTCAGCCGTGCTGAGGGTGTTGCCGGTGGGCGTATTCATGACCACGATGCCCAGCCGAGTGGCGGCGATCTTGTCGATGTTGTCAGTGCCGACTCCGGCCCGCACGATCGCCTTCAATCGCCGATTTCCCGCCAGCGACTCGGCCGTGATTTTCACGCCGCTACGGAGGATCGCGCCGTCGAACTCGGCCAGCGCCAACCGCAAGGTCTCGCCCGTCAAACCCGTGCGCACCTCATATTCAATGCCCTGGGCCGCGTCGAATAGAGCGAGGCCCTCGCGAGCCAGGGTGTCCAAGACGATGACTTGGGGCATTGATGAAGGATAGGGGATGAAGGGTGAATCTCAAAGGGTGGGCACTGCCCACCAGCCCAATGCGCTCAAGAAAAAACTGAATCGGGTGATCACTGATGTAGGGTGGGACCAGACCGCTAAGCGGGCGCCGGCCCACCATCCGCCCTTGCGTCAAACACGTGCGCTGGCGGGGATGAATTGCCTGCCGGAGAATACGATGCCTCAACCACCTGCCAGCAGAATAGAGGCTTTACCTCGAATGGTCAAGGAGGGGAAAGTGACGGGCGAAGACAGGGACAGGTGGGCGAAAGCCGATGCCCAACGGCCGCGTGAGATAAAAAAACCTCAGTACCGAGGTATTGGGTTGCCGTTCACGGTCCGCGTTCCGCCCGGCGGCGTGGTGAGCGGCGCGGCGTTCATGGCCTGGCGGAGGGCGCCGGCGCGCGCGGCGACTTCAGGTTGGTATCCCTTCTGCAGCGACCGCTCGTAGTCGGCCAGGGCCTGCGCGTGATTTCCCGATTGCTCGCGCAGTCGGCCCAGCGCGGCCAGGGCTTGTGGATTGTGCGGGTCGAGGTTCACCGCCTCAATCAGATTGGCCTGGGCCACGTCGAGTTGGCCGAATTCCTCGTAAAGCCGGGCCAGCTCGATCTTGGCGGCGGGCAACGTCGGGTTGCGATCGGACCAGCCTTTGAGCAAACGGAACGCCTCGTCGCTGCGGCCGTTTTCGGCCAACAACACGGCAAGTCCACGATGACAGTCGCGATGGTTGGCGTCCCGGTCGAGACATTGGTTATACAGCGCCTCAGCCTGGGTTAAATCCTCCGGGCGATGGTTGAGCTTTCCAAGGCGATGGTAGGTCGCCGCCAGGTTGTAATAGCCGTCGGGATTGTTCTTATCCATGCTGATCGACTGCTGAAATCGTTGAATGGCGCCCTGGTACGATCCCTGCTGGTACATCGTCACGCCTTCGACGTTTTTGCCGTGCGAAAACAATGTGCAGCCGGGGAGACAGGCCGACAGCACAGCCAGAGCGGTGACACGGCGCGCAAGGCGGGATCCGTGTCGTTTCGGGTTCATGATGGGGTCAAACACGAGAGATCGCTCTCCTTCCGGCGGATCCGAGAAAAGCGGCGGGAGAATAGCGGCGAACCTGCCCCGTTGCAATGCCAAAAGCGCCACCCCTTTGCTTCCATGCCCTGCGATTGACACCCCCCTCCCCTTTGGATACAACCCGCCGGCCTTTCCCCCTAGTCTCTCGCGCACTCGCGCCGACGGCAGGAGCCCCGGATGGAGTTTCTCAATAAGACGTACGTCCAGCTCACCGCGGTGGTCCGCTCGATGACGCCCGGCACGCGGCTGACCGCCGGGGCGTTGTTGGCCGTCGTGGCGGTCAGTCTGGCCTATCTTTTCAACCATCCGATCGCGGGCGGCGAGGCGTACTTGCTTCAGGGACACCAATTCACGACCAGCGAGATCGAAGCGGCCCAGGCCGCGTTGGGCGAGGCCGGATTGAACGACTATGAAATCGAGGGAAACCAGATCCGGGTGCCCCGCGCATTGAAAGGCAAGTACACGGCCGCCTTGGCCGACGGCAATGCGATGCCGCTGCACTTCGGCACGTTGTTGACCGATGCCACGACGAAGCCCGGCCCGTTCACCAGCCGGCCGCAAATCGACGCTATGAACAAGATCGCCCTGGAACGGACCCTGGCCGACACCATCCGTTGGATGAAAGGGATCGAAAAGGCGGCGGTGCTCTACCACCTGCCGAAGACGAAGGGCTTTCGTCCCGATGGCCGGGCGACGGCGATGGTCACCGTCGTGCCGCGGGGCACGAGAGAGTTGGACGAAGGACAGGTGCCGAAGATCCGGGACCTCGTGTCCGCCGCGATCGGCATCGATGCGCGAGACGTGACCGTGGTCGATGCCAACGGCCGGTCGTACGCCGGCGGCAAGGACGATGGCGCCGGCGTGCTGGACGACCCTTATTTCACCCGCAAGAAATCATACGAGGACGACTACGAACACAAAATCCGCAAGGCGCTGTCGTACGTACCCGGTGTGACCGTGACGGCGTATGTCGAACTGGAGGGGCAGGTGGGCCTCCCAGAGCGGGACGCGCGCGAACACGTCGTCGCCGCGGCAACCGCATTCACGCCGAAGAAGGTGATGATCTCGGTGGGCGTGCCGGACAGCTATTACGAAGAAATCTGGCGAAAATCGCACCCCACGCTCGACGGTCGAGCACCAGCGACGCCCGCTAGCAAGGCGCTGGAACTAATCGAGCGGACCGAGAAAACGAAAATCCAGGCATTCGTGTCACAGTCGATTCCGCAGCCTCTCGTGACGGCCGACGTCCGGCCGTTGGTCACGGTCACGACTTTCGCCCAGTTGCCCGCGGCGGACCTTCCAGCGCCGACGACGACCGAACGGGCGCTGGCGTGGCTCTCGACGCACCGAAGCGCGATTGGGGCGATCAGCCTGATGTCGGTGAGTCTTTTCATACTCCGCTCGATGGTCCGATCACGCAGGGTGGTTGGTCCCGCGTCCGCCGCGCGATCGTCGTTGGCGCCGGAGAACCACAAGCCGGGCGGGCCAACCTTGGCGGATCAGTCCGCGGTGGCCGCGAAAAAACCCTATAGCCGACTTAATCGCAGACCGGCCGGGGGCCAATCGCTGCGCGAGGAGTTCGCGGAGATGGTTCGTGAGGACCCGGACAGCGCTGCCAAGATTCTGCAGCGCTGGATCGGTAGCGCGGGTTAGGTGCGTTCGGGTTCAGGGTTCAGGATTCAGGGTTCAGGGTTCAGGGTTATACCAACCGGTTTTGAGGAGGTTTCGGATGGCTGAGTTCATGTGTTTCGAGGATTTGAAGGTTTACCAGAAGCTTTGCCAGTTGCACACGTGCCCCTCTACCTGGACCCTTCTTCGATGACGCCCGACAACCTTCGTAAGGTGGCGATCCTGGTCGCCACGCTCGACGCGTCAACCGCCGACACGGTGCTTGATTCCGTCCCCGAGGAACAAGCGGCGCAAGTGCGCAGGATGATCGTCGCCTTGGGCGAACTCGACGCCGCCGAACAAGAAGCAGCGATTGACGAGTTCTTGCGTGCCGCTCCGCCGGATTCCTTTGACCTGGCGGACGAAACGGCGATCGACACGCAGCGTGGCCATGGGCCGTACGAGGGCGTGGAATTCATCGCCTCGTCCGCCGCGGCCGGCGACGCCGCTGCGCGGCCTTTCGGTTTCCTGGACCAGGCGAACGGCGATAAGCTCTCGACGCTATTGGCCGGCGAACGCCCCCAGACGATCGCCCTGGTGGTCTCCCACTTGCCGCCCCATCGCGCCGCCGACGTAATCGGCGCGCTCGAGGGTGCCTTGCAAGTCGACGTGCTACGGCGCCTGGTCGACTTGGACGAGGCCGATCCGAACGTGCTGCGGGAAG
>DATLQY010000945.1:0-2067 GCA_035534975.1 Pirellulales bacterium | reverse complement strand
ATTTGGACGGACTCCGGCGCGCCAGGGCGAAACCGACGGCCGCGACCATCATCCCTTCGGCTTTACGATGTGGATGGCGGGGGGCGGCATCCGCGCTGGACTGGCCTACGGCGCCACCGACGAATTCGGCTGGGACGCCATTGAGAATCGAGTCCATGTCCACGACTTGCACGCGACGATCCTGCACCTTTTGGGGCTGGACCACGAACGGTTGACGTACCACTTCGCGGGCCGCGACTACCGGCTGACCGATGTCTACGGCGAGGTCGTGCAGGGGATCCTGGCGTAAGCTCGGATAGGATGGTTTAAAAGAATCTGCTCGGGGCCGGCAAGCCCCTGTTCCCTGGCGATCGCACTCAGCGCGGAATACTTGGCGGGATCGAGCTCGATCGTGACGCTGGGCATTGGCTAAACCCCCTGGCAGGTGCCGCAAACACTTCCAGCCTACATGAGCTTGATCCACACCTGCGAGCTGAACAAGGTCAATCCTTTCGACTATCTCAACGAGCTCCAGCGGAACGCCGATCAAGTGGCCGCAGCGCCAGCGGCTTGGCTCTGCTGGAACTACCGCTAGCAGCTAGCCGTCGCCTAACTCGCCGCCACGCATATTGCCCGTATTCCCACCGCGCGGAAAGTGGCCCCTACCCCGGCTGCGCGGCCGGCCCTCCCACTGAATTTCAGGCTTGCCGGAAGGACACGAAAGGTGAAGGATGAAGGATGAAAAACTGGGTCACCTCCTCCCCTCCTCCCCTCCTCACTCTCCCCCCGCCCCGCTTTCACCGACGATCTTGACATTCGTCGACAAGTAGTAAGGGAGCGTTCCGGTTTCGAATTTCGCCTCGCCGAGCAGTGCGGCGAACCCCGATTTCGGTTCCGCGACGTCGTAGCGGAACGTGCCATCGACGATCTCGGCGGGCTGGCTCTCCCATTTCGCTTCGCGGAAATCGCGCGTGGCCGAGATGGCCACCCAGGCCAGGGCTTGTGCGGGACGAACGTTCGAGCGGAGGTGGAGCTGTAGCAGGCCGTCGGCGTGCTTCAAGTCCCAGGACAGCTCCGGGAGCTTGAGTTCGCCCGCCGCCTGGCGGTGCAGCGCGGCGATCGAACCGACGACCCGCTCGGGATCGCGCAGGCCGTGCCCCTGGTTCGGCACGTAAAGCACGTGCTTTTCGCCTTCCAGGCCGTCCCAGTAGAGATTCAATCCGTCGAGCGGCCAATAGCGGTCGTTCGTGCCCAGCAAAATCAGTTTGGGTTGCACGAGCAGTTCGCGGTAGCTGTAGGGATCGACGATCGCCCGCAAGCGCGCGCCTTGCTCGCTGTCGTTACGGTCTTGGATGCCGCGCCGCGTATAATCTTCGATCTGCTCGGAGAATTTGCCCCAGGTGGCGAGTTGGTGCTTCATTTGCGGTCCCATATTCACGACGTCGATCACCATCGGGGCCAGCGCCTGCACGCGCGGGTCGACGGCGGAAGTCAGCCAGGTGGTCCAGCCCCGCTTCGATGCCCCGGTGAGCGTGAAGCGTTCGATCTCGATCTGCCACTGTCGCTTGGCGAATTCCTGGATGGCGTCCATTCCGCGGACAGCGCATTTGACCATCGGCAGCAGCAACGGCCAACTGGAATCGCCGGTCTTGAGGAACTGTTCGAAGGTGTACGAGATGATCTCGTCTTCTCGCATGCCGCCGAAGATTGGTTGCTGCGGTACGTGCAGAAGCACGGCCACCGGCGCGCCGATTTCCGCGGCCAACGCCGCCAGCAGCGGCGCCTCGCGCGGCAATTCGGCCTGCGGGTCTTTGGCGGGCGCGGCAAGGTCGTCGTTCCAATTGCCGCCGCCGATCAAGAGCAGCGCCCGCGACGGATCGCGCAGCCGTTTCGGCTTGACGATGAAAAGTTGGTGCTTCCAGGCGATGTCGTGCCAGGTTTGCGAGGTCAACGTCAGCTCGACGTAGGCCTGGCCCGCCAGTTCGCCCTTCCGCCGCTCGACCCAGCCATAACTGTCGTCGGGCTTCTCGACGTACGCGGCCAGCGCGTCGGCCGGCTCGACGGCTGAGGCGGTGCTCGCGGCGAGAA
>DATLQY010000944.1:0-8121 GCA_035534975.1 Pirellulales bacterium | reverse complement strand
GCCTTGGCCGACGATACGCTCGAAGGACGCGAGGCGGGAAGCCGGGGCGGACAGGCGGCGGGAGGCTACCTGGGCCGGGAATTCCAGAAACAGCACCTGGCGGGCGGGGCGGGAAAGGGTGGATATTATCAATCGTTTGGTTCGCAATATCGCAACATCCTCGGAATCATCGAGGGGAGCGACCCCAAGTTGAAAGCCGAGTACGTTCTCGTCGGGGCCCATTACGACCATGTCGGCTACGGCAACGCCCAGAACAGTTTCGGGCCCACCGGATTCATCCATAACGGCGCCGACGACAACGCCAGCGGCGCGGCCGGTCTGCTGGAAACGGTCGAGGCCCTCGCGAAACTCGATCCGCGCCCTCGCCGTTCGATCTTGTTCGCTCTCTGGGACGGTGAAGAGAAAGGGTTGCTCGGCTCCAAACACTGGGTGGACCATCCGACGGTCCCCTTGGGACAGATGAAGATCGCGTTCAATCTCGACATGATCGGCCGAATGCGCAACCAGCGCATCGAGGTCTACGGCGGCCGGACCGCGCGCGGATTACGGCGCGCCTTGAGCGAACAAAACGGCGAGTCGAAACTGTTGATCGACTTCGTCTGGAACATGCGCGAAGACAGCGATCATTTTTCGTTTTACAGCCGCGGCATCCCCGTGCTCATGCTGCACACGGGCCTGCACGACGATTATCACCGCCCCAGCGACGACGTGGAAAAGCTCGACCTGCCCGGCACCCAGCGCGTCGTGCGGCTACTTTTCGAAATCGTGCGCGAATTGGCCGATCGCGACGAGCTGCCCGGATTTCGGTCCGCCGTCCGCGGCGAGTTGCAAGCGGTGCCGGCGTTGCCGCCTTTGGTCGGCCGATTGGGCGTGAGCTGGGACTCCGCCGCGAATGGCGAAGCGTCGGCGAGCGACGGCGTGCGCGTCGTCGCGGTGTCGCGCGGCTCGGCGGCCGAAAAGGCGGGCATCCTTGCCGGCGATCGAATCGTTGGGTTCGCCTCTGAATCCATTCGCTCAGCGGCCGATCTTCGCGCCTGGGTGTTGGCCGCCAAGGGACCACTGAAGCTACGAATCGAACGGAAGGGAGTCGATGCCCCCCTGGACATCGTCGTGGAACTTACCGGGCCGCCGATCAAGCTGGGCGTTTCCTGGCGCGAAGACGAGGCCGAGCCGGGCACGGTCGTCTTGGCGCGCGTCGTGCCCGACACACCGGCCTCCCGCGCCGGGCTGGCCGCGAACGACCGCATTTACGCGGTCGATGGTACCGACTTTCGTGGGACCGACGAGCTCGCCAGGCTGATTGCCGCTTCCATCGGCCCATTGGAACTGCGAGTCGAACGCCAAGGGTTGGTACGATCGGTTGTCCTGGTTCCGACCAGCGTACCGGGCGAGTGATGAGGTGGGCAGAGCAATGCAAGTCCATTTGCGACGATTCACAACCCGTTGCCAATGGTCTGCGCAGAACCGGCGGCCACTCACGCCGTGCTTGCCTCCAGCTTTAGCTGGTGGTTTTCGACCTTCATCACATCATTTTGTCAGCCGGCTTTAGCCGGCTTGGCCAGCGCTTCAGCCACCCGGCGCACAGCGAGATACGACTTCTCGCCAGGCACGCCTGAAGGCAAGAGCAAGCGGGCTGAAGCCGGCTGGAAAAGAAGTCTTCTTGGTGGCGGCAACCACCTGCTAAAGCTGGTGGCAAGCGGAAATTGCGAACCCGCCGGCTGCGACTGGCCGCCAGCGCCGTCTACGGCCGTCGGACGCTCCTTGATCTTAAGGAAGCCCCCGACACGACGAACATTCGATTATTGCCAGTTTGCTCGCGACCGCCAGGGTTTAGCGCTCAAAGGGCGTCACGGTCTGAAGAATTCTGCCGTGCCATTTGCCACTTCAAGGTGTCTGGCTCATAATCCAAATCGACCGGGAAGAAAGTGCTCCAGCCCAGATTTATTCTGCCGAGAAATCGAATGATATCGATCGCCCGAGGTTGGTTTTTGGCCGCTACGTTGTTCGCGGATACGTTTGCCATCGCCGGCGACGCGGGGGAGGTACCTATTCCGCACGGCCAAGAAAACCCTCCCGGCCCGGCCCTCACGCCGCGGGAGGCGGTCGCCAAGATGCGGGTGCACGATGGTTTCAGCGTCGAGCTGGTGGCCAGCGAACCTCAGATCGTCAACCCGGTTGCGATGACGTTCGACGAACGCGGCCGGATCTGGATCACCGAAAGCCTCGAATACCCTCGCCGCGAAGCCGGAGCGGGCCGGGACCGTGTCAAGGTCTTGGAAGACACGGACGGCGACGGCAGGGCCGACTCGTTCACCGTTTTTGCCGAGGGTCTCAACATTCCCTCGGGTATCGCCGTCGGAGGTGGAGGCGTATGGGTGGCCAACGCCCCCGACATAATCTTCATGCAGGACACCGACGGCGACGGCAAGGCCGACCGGCGGGAAGTCGTCGTCACCGGCTTCGGTCGCGACGATACGCACGAATTGCCCAACTCGCTTACCTGGGGTCCCGACGGCTGGCTCTACGGACTCAATGGGGTGTTCAACCGAAGCCTTGTCGAATACCGCGGGCGGACCTACGACTTCACCTGCGCCTTGTTCCGCATTCACCCCCGCACGCGGGATTTCGAGATCTTCGCCGAGGGGACCAGCAATCCTTGGGGCGTGGCGTTCGACGGCGAAGGAAGTGCTTTCGTCAGCGCGTGCGTGATCGACCACCTTTGGCACTTGACCGAGTCGGGCTATTACCATCGGCAGGGCGGACCGTACCCGCCCTTCACTTGGAAGCTCGACTCGATCGTCAAGCACCAGCACCAGCAAGCGGCGTACTGTGGCATCCACTATTTTGACTCGGACGCCTATCCGGCCGAGTTCCGCGAAAAGCTCTACATGGGCAACATCCACGGCAACTGCGTCAATAGCGACACGCTGGCGCGCGACGGCTCGTCGTACTTCGCCACACCCAACGACGATTTCCTTTCCGCCAACGACGCCTGGTTCATGCCGGTCGCTCAGAAGACCGGTCCTGACGGCTGCCTCTACGTCTTGGACTGGTATGACCGTTACCACTGCTACCAGGACGCCAACCGCGATCCCAAGGGAATCGACCGCCTCAAGGGGCGACTCTATCGCGTGCGGTACGCCGCGACGCCGCGCGCCGAACCGTTCGATCTGGACCACGAGACGGACGAACGACTCATCGAGCGGTTGGCGAGCCCGAACGTGTTTTTTCGCGATCTGGCCCAGCGGGTGCTGTGGGAACGTAACAAGCCGTCCACACGAGCCAGGTTGCAAGCCTTGGTGTTCGACGACGGCCGACCGCGCAAGGCGCGAATGCACGCCCTATGGGCCTTGATTGGGTGCGGCCCGCTCGACCTTGATTTCCACACCAGGCTGCTTGGCCATCGCGACCTTGGCTTTCGCGCCTGGGGCGTGCGCGCGGCGGGCAACCAACGCGAAGTCGACGCCGATTTGCGAGGGCGTGTCGTCGCCCTGGCCGGCGACGAATCGCGCGACGTGCAACTGCAAGTGGCGATTGCCGCGCGGAAGCTGGAAGGTGTCGACGCGATGCCGTTGTTGCTTGACGTGCTTTCCCGTTGCGGCGACGACAAGTTGATCCCGCACATCGTCTGGCAAAACCTTCATCCGCTGTTGGAAGAACGAAGCGAACGTTTTCTCGAACTTGTCGGCGGCAAAGAGCTGGTTGGGCAACGATCGAACGTGCTCGCAATCATGCCGCGCGCGGTGGAGCGAATTCTGGGGCGCCAAAATCCCGATCCACGGCCGATCGTCGCGTTGCTTGAGTTGCTTTCGAAGCCCGGCATTGCCGAACCGACCCTCGCGGGACGGTGCCTATCGATCCTGGCCGCCAAGGTGCAAAGCCGTGAGATTGCGGGCGAACGATTGGACGAACTGCGCACGGCGCTGGGGCCCTTGGTGGCCGCGGCGCTGGCCGATCCGGATGACGAATTCCTGTATCTTGATGCGGCGCTCCTGGCGACCAGTTGGAAAGATCCCGCCGGTCTGGAGGCCGCCCGTGCCGCATTTGCTTCAGCGCGCCGGCCCGACGCGCGGCGGCTGCAAGCTCTTGACGCCCTGGTCGCCGCGGGCGACGCCGAATTGCTCCTCTCCGTGGGCCAGGTGTTGGACGACGCCACGACCAATTCGCTGGAACTGCGCCGCCGCACGCTCGATTCACTCGGCCGGTTCGAATTAGCGCGCGTGGCCGAGGTCGTGTTGGCCGCGTACCCCAAGCTCGAGGCCGACGTCAAGCCGCAGGCGATCGAGCTCTTGACCGGCCGCGCCGCCTGGAGCAAGCAATTGCTGGCCGCGATCGCCGACAAGCGGTTGCCCGCCGACGCCTTGAACCTGAACCAGGTCCGCAAACTCCAGTCCGCCAAGGACCTCGAGTTGGTCGAACAGGTGCGTCGAACCTGGGGTACGCTCCGCACCGAGCGAAGCCCCCAGCGCGAACAGGTCATTGCCCAGGCGCGGGGGATGATTCGCCGCACCCCCGGCAATGCGCGACGGGGCCAGGCCATATTCAAGAAGGTCTGCGGCCAGTGCCACAAGATCCACGGCGAGGGACAAGAGGTGGGACCGGACATCACCGTGAACGGCCGCGGCTCGTTCGAGCAGCTTTTGTCGAACGTATTCGACCCCAGCCTCGTGATCGGCGCCGGTTATCAAGCCCGCACAGTGATCACCGAAGACGGCCGCGTCGTCACGGGGCTGTTGGCAGAGGACAACGACCAGCGCGTCGTGCTCAAGGTGCAGGGGGGAAAGTTGGAGACGATCGCCCGTGGGGACATCGACGAGATGGAAGTCAGCAAACTTTCGCTGATGCCGGAGGATCTGGAGAAACAGCTCAAGCCGGAGGAGATTGCCGACCTGTTCGCGTTCATCACGCTCGACAAGCCGCCCGGCGACCCCAG
This sequence comes from Pirellulales bacterium, assembly GCA_035534975.1. GTDB lineage: Bacteria > Planctomycetota > Planctomycetia > Pirellulales > JAICIG01 > DATKSN01. The sequence goes on along the minus strand of DATLQY010000944.1, from coordinate 3,188 downwards.
CGCCAGGCAATTGCCCGGCGTGCGCGGACCCGAGCCGCGCGAAACGACTGACCCGGCGGAATTCAACGCGACGCTCGGCGAGGTCGCACCAGGCTTCACGATCAACGGCTCCGGCGAGCGCGGCGTCGGCATTCTGGCCGAGCACTTCGGCCGTACGGGCGTACTACGCACGCACCCCATCGACCGCGGCAAGCCTTGCGAGCTCAAGACGACGGTCGAGGTGCCCGCCGGGAAGCGAACGAAGCTGATCGTCGACGTTTCGCACGACGCGCGTGGCGACTGGAAGTTGATCGTCAAGGTGAACCGAATGAAGCTGCACGAGTCGATCGTCGGTCCGAAGACCGCCAAGGATGGATGGGTCGAAGTCGTGATCGACCTGACGCCGTTGGCGGGCCAGAAGGTCGAGCTGGAGCTACTCAATCAGGCCAACGATTGGGCTTGGGAATACGGCTACTGGGGACGAGTCGAGATCGTATCGTGGTAGGCCAATCCCGGCGTGCGAGCCAGGACGGGCGAATTGAGTTTCACCAGGGTCGGGTGCTTATCGAGTCGGTAGTACCTTAGCGACCAGTAGGAATAAAGGTAGTCGAGTCCGGCATAGTAGGCGTTCGTCGCCTGGCCGGTCGGCTCGAAGATCAGGCGCGGGTCGCACTTCCAATAATTGTCGTCCGGCGCTTGCATATCGCACCATTGGGCGCGATTGGTTTCGATCACACGGCCTGAACGCACCCAGCGGTCGAGCCTATAGCGCCGCAATTGTTCGACGCCTTCCACGAGCGCCTGTTCGATCTGGCCGCGAACCGTGTTGGGGTGCGAGTCGACGATCGTGTCGAACACGGCCGGGTCATTGACCAGCCCGGCCCATAAGAAGCTCAATAGTGCGTTGTGCTGATCGTGCAGGTAATCCATGCTCCAGTAGAGCGTCTGCCCCAGTTGGTAAACGAACTTTCCATTCGGCGCTTCGCCATGCCGCCGGGCGTGATCGAACTCCAATTGCAAGGCCCAGTAGGCGGCGGTCGTGACGTGAAAGCGATCGTTCATTCCCTTGACCAGAGGACTGCCGCCGATTTTCTGCGGCAGAACCAAGGCCCCCAAACGGTGCTCATAGTAAACATGGTGCGTGCCGCGGAGCCGGACGAACTCGGCCCTGATCCGCTCGGACGACGCCGGATCGTCGGGCGGAAATGAGTACCCGAGCGCCACGATCAGGTACGCCACCTGCGCGTTGAACGGCACGCTCATCGAGCCGATCAAGGGGCGCAGGTCGCCGTAAGTCGTCGGTCGGCCATCGCGGGCCGTTGCGCGGTAGCCGTGGTCGATGATGTGCAGAACCATGGCCGCGATGTCGGCGCGCGCGAGCTGCTGGATTTCGAACGGCAAATCCGGATAGACGTGGATCATCAGCGCCGCGTAACCGCAGGCGATCTGGTTGAAGCCCCCTTTCGCCGCGTCGTCCTGATGGTAATAGCGCGTGCCGTCGGGGGCCGTGTAGACGTTCGCTTTGAGCTCGTCGAGCACCAGTCCGTCGGCCGGCGCGACGGCGCGGGACATCAAGCCCGGCTGGCCGGTGACCTCGAAAAACAGGTGCAAGCCGCGGACCAGCTCCGCCACGACGCCGAGCAATCGCCGGTCTCCGGTTGTCGCGTACTCGAGGCTCACCGCGGCCAGAAGCGCGCCGTTCCAGGTCGAACTGTCGCGTGAAGAGAACGCTTGGGGGCGCTCGCCGGGCTTTTCGGCCAGCACGGCCCGATTGTAGAACTGGTGGTAGGGCGTGATGTGATAGCGCCGGAGCTCCCACCCGAAGTAGGCCGCTTTCACGTCGAGAGGCACCTCGCGGTCACCGCCGTATTGGGCCGCGAGCCGCTCATGATAAGCTCGAAGCGAAGCGGCCGAATCGTCGTCGCCGTTGGGCGGATCGAGGAGCGGTCCGGACGGACGGTTGGTTCGACTGTCGTCGCCCAACGGGGCGCGACCGGGTCCTTGGGCCGCAAGCGTTTGCGAAAGGACCAAACCGGCCAGAAAGAACGTGCTAACGAACGCAATCCCTCGGTCACGGAGCACGTGAGAGTTCCGACTCGTGTAGCAACGCTCGGAATTCTTGCGAATTCCGGCACTAGCGCCTTCCCAAGCCATAGGAGAAACCAAACCCGTACGCGGGCGGTGGCGGCGGATAAGGATAGGGGTACGGATACGGATACGGAGGCCCGACATATCGTTGATCGACCAGCACCGCCGGCGGTCCCGGCGCTCGCACCACTGGCGGTCCGCCAGGGTAGGAGGGCGTCGCCTGCATTGCTTCGATGATTCGTTTACTGACACCCTGTTGCGTGAGCACGATCAAGTCACCGGCCGCCAGCGGCCGGGCAACGCCATTGGCGCGGATCTGGTTCACGATCAGGTCTTCGTCGAGCTGCGAGCGGCTCATGGCGATCACGTCGTTGATCGTCACGGCGCCGGGCGCGATCGGCCGTCCCATTTGCGACGCGATCATCGCCTGGTTCCTGGCTTGCGCCTGATCCAGGCCGCTGCCGATGGCCGCGCCCGTGACGGTGCCGACGCCCGCTCCGACCAGGGCCCCCACGCCCGGATGTCCCACCGCCTCTCCGACCGCGGCGCCCACGCCCGCCCCGCCCAGCCCACCAACCAGCGCGCCGCGATCGGTGTAAAACGGCGACGCACAACCCGCCAAAGTCATGGAAAACAAGGGCGCCAAAAACCAGAGACCGGAACCAGTGCGAAACATTGAAATCTCACAAGGATTGAGGGGTGGAAGGATGGATTTTGAGCCTTGAGCGAAATCCGTCGAAGGCGGGGTTGAACCTGGGGCGAAATCCACCGAAAGCGGGAACGAGACTATTACCCAGATTCCGCTATCCGAGTCAAGATAAGTTGGGGAGGCGAGAATCAGACATTTGCACCATTTGTAATTTTAGGGTGGGACAAGCTCGACCTGGGAGGGGCACCCGCGCAGCGGGTCTCCCGGCCCACCATCAAGGTAGTTCGGCCATTCACCGTTCCAAACAATAACGGATGGTGGGCCGTCGCCTGCTCCGCGGTCTTGTCCCACCCTTTTCTAGGTTGGTCAAGGGGGTTATTTGAGCGATTGACGGTCCTCGATATCCGTGCCACGATCGGTCGTTTTTCGCGATTGCGAAAAGGATTTTTCATGGCGACGGTGCTGTGGAATG
>DATLQY010000943.1:0-3048 GCA_035534975.1 Pirellulales bacterium | reverse complement strand
AAGTCGCGTTTCGCAGGGCTGCCGCGGCACGGCATCGGTCGCGGCGGCAAGGTCTCGAAGGAACAAATCGTCGCCCTGCTCGCCGCGCTAAAGCTGTTTGCCGCCGGAGCGTTCGACGAGGACATCGAAGCACACCGCCGCCGCTTGCGGCGGATCGTCGAACGCATGGCCGGCGCGACGGCGCAATGTACGCTCATCGATTCACGCGACGGCGAAAGCCTGCCGCTCTTGGAGATCGCCGTCGACGAGGCAGCCTTGGGCCGCTCGGCATTCGACGTCTGCCGCCGGCTTCGCAATGGTTCGCCCCCCTGTTTCGTCGGCCACGGTCAATTGCGCGAGGCGAAGCTGGTCGTCAATCCGCTGCACCTCGACGACGAACGGGCCGAGAAACTGGCCAAACGGTTGCGTGAGGAACTGACGCCATGAAACTCTCCGGAACGGAAATCCTGAAGCGTCTTGGCGCCGGCGAACCCATCGCCCAGGTCGCGGCGGCGGCCGGGATCGAGCGAGATGAGTTCGACCGTTGGTGGAAAGCGGAAATCGCCGGTCGCGTGCCGGCGGCGGATGGCAAAAAGCGCGCGACCGTCGGCGCCGCGGTCGAAATCACGCGAGATCAGTGGGGCATCCCGCACATCAAGGCCCAGAGCGACGACGACCTGTTTTTCGGCTTCGGCTACGCGATGGCCCAAGACCGTTTGTTCCAGCTCGATTATCTTCGCCGCCGCGCATGGGGCCGATTATCCGAAGTGTTTGGGCCCGAAACATTCGAGCTTGACTTGCTCGCCCGCACCATTGGACTCGCTCGGATCGCCGCGGGAGAGTGGAACAAGGCGAGCGGCGAGCTCCGCGGGCTATTGAATGCCTTCACGGCCGGTGTGAACGCACTCATCGCCGACACGACCGATCGGCCGCCGATCGAGTTCGACCTGCTGGACTATCGGCCCGAGCCCTGGTCACCCGTCGATTGCCTGGCGATTGAGGGGGAATTCCGTTGGTACCTTACCGGCCGTTTCCCGGTGATCGTGGTCCCGGAGCTTATCCGCGGAGAGCTCGGCGAAGGATTCAAGCAGCGGGCGTTCCTGCTGGCCGAGGCCGACGACGAGAGCATTCTGCCGCGTGGTTCGTACACTCCCGGGCCCGTAAATGCGCCAACATCGGGAAGCTGCGGCGATGCCAACTCAGGTGAGGGGAGCAACAACTGGGTCGTCTCCGGCGCGCGCACAGCCAGCGGCAAGCCGCTGTTGGCCAGCGATCCGCACATCGCCTTCGCCGCAGTGTCGTGCTGGTACGAGGTACACCTCTGCGGCGGTTCGTTCAACGTGGCGGGCATGGCCTACGCGGGCATGCCGGCCGTGATGTTTGGCCGAAACGAGCGCATCGCCTGGGGTTGCACGAACAACATCTGCTCGCAACGCGATTTGTACCTTGAGCAGACCGACCCGCGATTTCCCGGCTGCTTCAGGTACGATGGCCGCTGGGAGCCGGCGGAGGAGCGAAAGGAAATCATCAAAGTCAAGGATGAGCCAGCGGTGCGCAAGACGATCCGCTCGTCTCGCAACGGACCGATCGTCGACAAATTGCTGCCCGGCCCTACGAAGGAAGAAGGGCCGGTTTCGCTACGTTGGCTGGGGTCGGAGCGGTGCGGCTGGCTTGAGGCGTTGGTGGCGATGGACCGGGCCCGCTCGGCCGATGAATTCCGCGAGGCGACGCGCCCCTGGATGGTGCCGACGTTCAGCGTGGTGTTCTGCGACTCCGAGGGCCATATCGGCTACCAGTGTACCGGCCGGATACCGCTGCGCAAGCAGACCGAACGCGGCTATCGGCGCGGCTGGGATCCCGAGCACCAGTGGCAGGGGATGGTCCCGTTCGAAGGGATGCCCCGTCTGGCCGACCCGGCCCGGGGGTTCGTCGTCACGGCGAACAACCGTACGGCGCCCGACGACTTTCCCTATCGCCTGGCCGGTACCTGGTCGAGCGGCCACCGAGCGCGGAGGATCAGGCAGATGATCGAGGCCGGCGGCAAGCTTACCCGCGACGACATGGTCGCCATGCAACACGACGCGCTTTCGTTGCGGGCCAGGGAGTGCGTGCCGCGTTTGATCGAGTTGTTCGCCGGCGAGACCGACAGGCAAATACGCCAGGCCGTCGAACTGCTTCGGCATTGGGACGGTCGCATGGAGACCGACCAGGTTGCCGCCGCGATCTTCGATATGTTCTTTGTGCATTGGTGCTGGGTCGTCGCGAGAGGTGATTTGACCAGGGACCTGGCGGACTTCGTAAGCGGGGGTGTCGGAGGACTCGGGCTTGCGGCCGAATTGTTGTCGGATAGTCCGCTACGGTGGTTTCCAATTGAGCAACCGGTGCGGCAGGCATTCGTTCTTGCGCTTGCCACGCTCACCGCTCGGTTCGGCCCCAACATGTCGAACTGGACCTGGGGCCGGCTACACCATCTCCAACAGCCGCACGTCCTTTCCCGCCGTGGCGAGCTGGGGACGTTGTTGGACCATGCCCGCGTGCCGGTCAAGGGCGACATGCTCACGGTTTGCAACACGGGCAACGACGCCGGCTTTCAGGCGACGACGGGGGCGGGCTACCGGATGATCGTCGATATGTCGATCGCGCCCCCTGAACTGTGGGCCGTCGACGCCGGCAGCCAGTCGGGCCACCCCGGTAGCCCGCACTACGCCGACCAACTGGCCGACTGGCTCGCCGCGCGTTACCATCGAGTGCCGCTGGTGTGGTCGGAGGTCGAGGCCATTGCCAAGAGCCGGCTCGTGCTGGAGCCGAATGTGGAGTAGGTTTCCAAGGGGCCATACCTCGACGAGGACGCGGAGCGTCCGAAGATGCGTTTACGCTGAGCGTGGTAACGAGGGGAATTGTCCTCTTGCGCACATCGGAGGACATCATTTCGGGATTCTTCGTGCTTAGACACTTGATACAATGAACTGTGAAGCCCTACCTGGGAAACTCCATGAATTCGTCGGAGCCTCGTCATGAATACGGTCGACAAGATGCGCTCTCCCGTGCATCGGCAGCTCGAAGCCTACG
>DATLQY010000942.1:0-10420 GCA_035534975.1 Pirellulales bacterium | reverse complement strand
CGCGGCGGAGCAAGTCGAAGACGAGCGTGGCGCCAAGCTGACCGTCCAGATCGTCTCGATCCGATTTACCACGCCTGACCTGGCCATCGCCGACGGAACCGCCATGTTGACGCCGCTGCCGCCTGGAAAGCCGCCGATGAGCCGCTTTACCTCCGTCTGGGTCCGGCGCGACGGTCGCTGGCTGCTCGATGCCGTTCGGGAGTCGGCCATCCAGGTGCCCGCCCACCATGAGCGCCTGACGGAACTCGAATGGATGTTGGGCGATTGGGTTGCGGACGACGACGACGGCGGCCATGCGCGGATCTCGTGCAAATGGAGCGCCGACAAGAACTTCATCCTCCGTGAGATCCACGCGAAAACCGCCGGCGAGCCGAATCTGACGATCTCCCAGCGGATCGGTTGGGACCCGCTCACCCAGCGCATCAAGTCGTGGATATTCGATGCGCGGGGCGGGTACGGCGAGAGCTTCTGGGCGCGCGACGCCGAGCGCTGGATCGTCGAATCGAAGGGGGTCCTGCCCGGCGGAGTGCGCTTCACCGGAACGCACGTCTACACGCCCATCGACGATCGCACGTTCACCTGGGACTCGATCGACGGCCGGATCGGGGACTCGCCGGTGCCGGACATGACCAGGGAGTTCGTTCGCAAACCGGCCGTCGAAAGCCCTTGACGCTTGAATTCCGCAGTGGCGGGATATAATTACTTTGTACTTCATTTGCTCCAAGTAGCTGCAGACCGCATTCAGTCGGGAGCCCTCCGATGCTTCACGCCAAAACCTCGTTCTCGCGATTCCTGGCAGGAGTGACCTTGGCCGCGAGCCTTGCCGCCGGAGGGTCGGCGGCGGCTGAACCCGATGAACCAGAATCGGCACGCGGCAAGAACGGCTCGCCCACGGCCGCGCGCGACGAGATATTGCGAAGTTCCGAGTGGCGCGAGACGATGCGCGATTGGGAAAAGTGGCTGGCCGTGCAGAAGGTTTACGACGTTCAGCAAGTCAAGAAGCTCAAGCAACAGCTCGCGGCGAAGGTCAATCGCATGTCGGCGGAGGAGCTTGGCGACTTCCTCGACGACATGGAAGGCAAGCTGCAGATCCTGATGGGGGCCGAAGCGCGCGATGCGCGCCGTTGGCTGACTGAAACCTTGTCGGTGGCGTCCGACAAGTACGCCAAAAAAGTCCGCGCGGGCTTGCCTGATGTCGCCAATCTGTCGGCCGGCGAGCTTCAGGCCGAGCTCGACCGTTTTGAGATCCAACGCGGCCAAACACGGCAATCGGAAGCAGCCTTTCAACGGGCGCGGCAAGATCGCGTCAAGGCGGTGCAAGCCGAACTACGGCAACAACACGAAGAAAGCGAACGGGCCTTGGACCGCGCCGCCCAAAGCCAGAATGCCGCTGCCCAAGGCAATCACTTCGTGCCCTCCACACTGCGCAATCGCAAGAGCGTCACCGACCAGCCCATCTGGGGATTCGGCTGGGGATTCTGGTAGTCGCGCTTGGGGGAACACTGCGAGCCTGGTCGCCGCGCGATCAGGCTGGTCGCGAATTTGCCAATCGTCTGGTCTAACGGCCTATGCCGGCTCACGCGAAACGACGGATTTCGACTTCGCGGACGATTTCTGGGCGGCAATTGATTCCGGCTTCGTGTGACCCGGCTGGGTTGGGTTCGAACCAATGCGTCGATTTGCCCGCCTCGCCCGAGCTGGGAGGCGCTGGGCTCGTGGCGTACCCGCAGGCTTCACAAGTGGGCCGCTAGGCCCCGGTGTGCCGGAAAGCGAGGTGCTGGAAAACGAGGTGCTGGAAAGAACTGCCGCGCTCTCCCGTGCAAACAAAACTTCGAGATCCGCGGCCGCATCGCCAGAATTTTCGAGGAAGTCCAGCCTGTCTTCCAATGTATGGAGATTCATCAGATCGCCTTCCTCAAAGGGCCGTCGTCTCAGCGTGATCGTTCACGTTCTCTTATGATCCAGCAAATCTTGGGCCAAATGGGCAGTTTGGGAGAGGCGCATCGTGAGATGTGCTTTCCCGCGTTTGAATTGCGTTCGACGAAAGCCTGCCCCCATGGATCGGAACCATTGTCAGCCAGCGATGCGTACCTCGCTTTCGGCCAGTCTTTGGCCCCCCTTGAGACGGCTTGAACCAACCATACCGATTCAAGGAGCGGTTTAATCCAACGACGACGGTTTGCGAATGAGGGATTGTCGAACGACATTCCATGTCGTAGAATTTATTGGATTGCTGAATGATTCGGCGCACAACTCCCGTAAACGCCTCCTTCTGCGAGGTTAATAGGCTCATGAAGAGCACATCCGATCGTCCTTCGGCCATGGAAAAGAATCGGCGTGTCGACGAAAGTCCTCGGGGAGATCTTGCCAAACCGACTTTCGAGGCCCGCTGCCGGGAGGCGCTGGTGCTCTGGCTGCGATGGAACGAGTCCTACGAACACGTGACGGAGGTCATGTGCCAGCCGGGAAAAAGCCAGGAGCAACTGGAACGCCACATGGACCAGATGGATGCGCTGCGCCGCCAGGCGGTCGCCATCAGCCGTGAGTTGTTCGACCAGGCCGGCTGACGCGCAGGCCCATCGCAGGCTTCGCCTGGCGGTTCGCTCGATTCCGGCCGGTTTTGCTGAAATCTTCCGCTGCCGAACGCGCCTCTCAAGACTGGACAACGGTTGTGACGATGGAGTAGAATACAACGGTTCCGCTCGAAGGGAGGACTCACATGCGACTCGGCTATCGATCATTGGTCCTGGGTTGGGCTGTTTTGTTCGTGCTCGCGGCTTGCGACGACGCGTCGGCCCAGCAGAATCGCCGGCCGGTGCGTCGGCCCCGTCGCACTAGTTTCGCCGACCAGCAACCGGCGGTGAGCCCCATGCTCAGTCTTCTCAATCCCAACGTGAATCCCGGGGCGAATTACGCCTTTCTGACGGCACCCATGCTGCAGCAGGAAGAGGCAAATGATCGCAACGCGCAGTCGATTCGCCGCTTGCAATTCGACACCGGCGAGGCCGGCACGTTCGGCGAGCCTCAAGGGATGCGCGCGACTGGCCATCGAACGTCGTTCAGGAACTACTCGCACTATTATGGCGGCGGCCAGGCTGGAGCCGGCGGTGGCGGCGGGAACGTCCAGCGGCGGCGCACGAGTTCGTCTGCCGGAGGTGGTGGCATGGGCGGAATGGGTGGCTTTGGCATGGGAATGTACTAGCCGCGTTGGCGAGCCCAGGTGGCAAACCACATGGCGTTCCTACGTCGAACCAACCGGTGGCGGCGGCTCCTGCCCCCTCGACGTCGGTCCGCGGGGCAACGCGTACCCGCGCTCGGCATGCGCGGCCGCCCCGGCTCAGATCTCGCGGCCTCCCACCAATCCTGCCAAGTCCAGGCTTAGGCGGACACCTGCACGGCGGGCTGACGCCCTTGTGCTGTCCGCCAACGCCTGGCCTTTATCAAACGCGCTGCCGTTGGGATCCTGCCTTCGGCGCGTGCTTCGAGACCGCCTTCTCGAGCCTCGAACACCCTCATTCTCCATCACAATGGGCGGCTTCGGTAAAGTTGACACGGCCCGCAAAACCGTTGCAAAGTGAGTAACCCTCATTTGCCGATCAACCCTCGCAGGCGGAAATCCGATCGTCTACGGACATCTTCCGCCGGCACCTCGTCACGGGCGCGGTTGCCCGAGCGCCAAGGATCCCGAGCACTTAGGACGTCGAGGACCGATTTCATGCGATCCATTGCCTCGATCAAACAGTCGTCGTTGCGGCGCGATTGCTTGTGGTTCATCATCATGGGTCTCTGCGCGGTGGGGGGCGGTTGCAGTTCGCCGCGGCTGGGAAGCAAAACTTGGGCGCCGCCCAGTGGTTGCGGCGATCCCAAGCTGCCGACGCCTCCCGCGCAAATGCCGCGCGAATTGGCGAAGGTGTCGCTGCCCGATTACATCATCGAGCCGCCCGATATCTTGCTGATCGACGCGGTCAAAGTCGTGCCCAAGCCCCCCTACAAGATCGAGAGCTTGGATGTGCTGTCGATCTACGTCAGCGGCACACTGCCCGACAACCCCATCCAGGGCGAGTTCACGGTTGAGCCGGGCGGCATGTTCATCATGGGGCCTCCCTATGGCTCGATCAAGCTGGCAGGCATGGACCTGGAACAAGCGAAAGAAGCCATTCGAAAGCACCTGCTCAACTACCTTCGCGAGCCGGAAGTCTCGCTCGTTTTGACCCAAAGGGCCGCCGCCCAACAGATCGCAGGCGAGCACCTCGTCGGTATGGACGGCAAGGTGACCCTGGGCACCTTTGGCAAGGTCTACGTCGCCGGGATGAGCCAGGATATGGCCAAGCGGGCGATCGAGAACCACCTGAGCCAGACCCTCGAAAACCCGATCGTCGCCATCGATATCTTCGCCTACAACAGCAAGGTCTATTACGTGATCCTGCAGAATTGCGGCGCCGGCGACGGCGTGACGAGCGTACCCATCAAGGGCAATGAAACCGTGCTCGACGCAATGGCGGAGGTAGGCGGCCTGGAAAATGCCTCGTCGAAACGTATTTGGATCGCGCGGCCCGCGCCCTCCGGCTCGTCGTGCGACCAGGTGTTGCCGGTCGATTGGCACGCCGTCACCCAACGCGCCGATACGACCACGAACTACCAGATCATGCCCGGCGACCGCTTGTTCGTGGCCGAAGACGGGTTGATGAAGGTCAACGACGGCGTTGCCAAGTTCACGGCCCCGCTGCAACGCCTGTTCGGCGCCACGTTGATGGGCACCTTTACCGCGAAAACGATCGATTTCTTCGGTAGCAACACGGGCGGCGGCATTTGACGCATGGCCACCGGGTGCCTTTGGCTCGACGATACCTCCCGCGGAGTTTAAAAATGCCCCATTATCTGCCTTCGAAGACGGCATTGCTGCCGGGAGTCATCGTGGGCCTGGTGCTGGCGGGAGGCTGTGCGCACCGCCATGGATGCAAGCAAAAACCCTCGCCCACCGGCAAGCGCGCCGGTCATCCTGACGGTTACTGCGCCGGGTACTACCCAACCTGCTGGCGGCGTTGGCCCGACGACTGCCCGACCTGCCCAGTCGATCTGGGTGAGATCGTGCCGGCGGAGTCGCTACCGCCGGGCGAGCGGCCGGAAACCGCGGAGGAAATACCCGACGTCCCGTACGACCCCTTGTCCGAAGGCGGCCCGGACCGCCCTGACGCGTCCGAAGCGGCGCCGCCAAACGACATGGAACCGATTGAGAGCGAAGGCGCGGCGCCCGAGGGCGACTCCTCGCTGCCCGAGGCTCCACTGCCTGACGAAGCCCCGCTGCCTGACGACGATACAAGCTCAACTTCGGAGGCGAAGGGCGCGTTGGTTCGCAATGAGCGCGCGCCTCGACCCACCCCTCCGCCGAGTAACGACCAGACCACTCTGGTCGTCAAGCGGCCGCACGCAAAGCCGGCACCTATGATGCTGATCGCGCAGCCCGATGACCACGTGGTGCCACGACGGTACGTTCCGAAAGACAAGGTGCGGAACCCAAAGGCAAAGTCGGGCACCGCCGCTTCCATCCCCCAAGCTCCCATCATGAACCCTTACCGAGCGGGGAAAAACCGGGACCCAGATGAAGCGGTAGCGCACTGCACCGACAAACCGCGGGCCGAACCAATCAAGACGTCCAAGTCGAATTTGAAAAGGCTATTCGCGCGCTCTAAGCCGGCGCCGGACAATGAAGTGAAAAAAGCGGCAAGCGTCGTCGTGAGGGACGGCCCGCGAAGCACCGAGCCGTCCGGACGTAGTGGATGGTAGTACCCGCGCTCGGCATGCGCGGCCGCCGCGGCCCAGATCTCGCGGCCTTCCACCAATCCCGAAGCCAAGTCCAGGCTTCGGCGGACACCTGCACGGCGGGCTGACGCCCTTGTGCTGTCCGCCAACGCCTGGCCTTTGTCACACGCGCTGCCATCGGGACTCTGCCTTCGCGCGCCCTTATCTCTCCCTCCTTGCCTTCCCAGGTTCTCCCCTTCTGTCACATTTTATGAAGCGTGACAACGGACCAGGGCTGATTTTGCCGATTATAGGAATCACGTCGAGTGGGTGGCGCCTAACGCAGATGAGGAGCGCGAAGCGATGAGCAAGAATTGTTTCCGTGTCGGCATGCTCTGCCTGGCCGTTGGGTCGTTGGCGGCGCGGCCGCTGGCGGCTGAAAACGCCGCCCAATGGTTCGAGGCCCGGCAGCGGATGGTCGACGAATACGTCGTCGCCGCCGGCGTGACGAACGCACGCGTGATTACGGCCATGCGCAGCGTGCCGCGGCACGAGTTCGTGACGCCCGACCAGCGGCCCAACGCCTATTTCGAAATGTGCTTGCCCATCGGCGAAGGCCAGACGATTTCGTACCCCTTCATGGTAGCCTCGATGACCGAACGCATCGCCCCGGTTTCGACCGACCGGGTGCTGGAGGTCGGCACGGGCAGCGGCTACCAGGCGGCCGTATTGAGCGGCCTGGTGAAGGATGTCTACACGATCGAAATCGTCGAGAAGCTTGGCCGGCGGGCCGCCCACACGCTGCGGCGGCTGGGGTACCGCAACGTTCATACCAGGATCGGCGACGGCTACCAGGGGTGGCCGCAAGCTGCCCCTTTCGACAAGATCATCGTCACTTGTTCGCCGGAGGCTGTTCCGCAACCGCTGGTCGACCAATTGAAAGAAGGAGGGCGGCTGATCATTCCGGTCGGCGAGCGCTACCAGCAGACGCTTTACTTGTTCAAGAAGGAGCAAGGCGAGTTGGCTGCCGAGGCGATCGAGCCGACCATGTTCGTTCCCATGACCGGGGTGGCTGAAGACGAGCGAGCGGTCAAGCCCGACCCGGCCAGACCAACGCTGGTGAACGGCAGTTTCGAACAATTGCTTCCCGCCGGCGACCATCCGGCGGGCTGGTACTATGTGCGCCAGGGGGTGGTCGCGTCGCACCCAGGCGCGCCCGACGGCGACCGCTACCTCCTGTTGTCGAACTCGGTGCCCGGCCGCTTCGCACAGGCCTTTCAAGCCCTGGGCGTCGCCGGCGAGTGGGTGGCGGAGCTGGACGTCAGCCTTATGGTGCGGACACGCGGTATTCACACCGGGCAATCCGAGGACCAATTGCCGCGGTTTTACGTGACTTTTTTCGATGCCGAACGCGCGCCGATCGGCCAAGGGCAGATGGGACCCTGGCCCGACGATTCGGAATGGACGCGGAAAACGTGCCGCATGAAGGTGCCCCGCGCCGCTTATCTTGCGGTGGCGACGATCTGCATGGAAGGGTCCACGGGCGAGATGGCCGTCGATGATCTTCGAATCCGGCCCGTCCTGAAGGAAAACGAACGGCCCAAGCTGCTATCGCGGGGCCGGACGTCCAATTAAACTTAAGTGAAGTGTCGGCGGATCGGCCGATTTTCGCGCCGAGGTTGCGAGAGTGGCACTTCACATGGCCAGAGCGGCGAGTGGCGAAGCGAATCGCTTGTGGTGCCGGCGCCCGGTTCAACTGAGCGTGCGGGGGCCCGATGGCTCGCAGCGCGAATTTTCGCTTCGTAAGCCGTTCGCCTTGATCGGCGGCGATCCCCGCGCCGATGTGGTGTTGAACGAGGGGAGCCCGCCCCCCTGTGGCCTCTACCTGCACGCCACGAACGACGGGATCTTTTGCGTGGGTCTTTCACCGTCGGCGCCCCATGGGTGGCTCCGACCCAAGAAGTACGTCAAGTTTGCGGAGTACAAGATCGCCGCACAATTCGACGACGACGGCCCGCCACAGGTCACGTCGACCGTAGACCCGCGGGCAAAGAACGGCGTCACCGGGCTCGCCCCACGGCTGGAGTTCCGTTCCACCAGCGGAAAAGCGCTGGAACGCACCGTTTCGCGGCAAATCACGGTGATCGGTCGCGAGCCGCCCAGCACGTTGCGTTTGAAGCACGATAGCATCTCACGCGCGCATTTGGTCCTGTATTGGGACGGCGCGACGTTGTGGTTCGTCGACCTGTTGAGTCGCAACGGGGCACAATTGGACGGCCAGCCTCGCGAGGCAGGCAAGCTTCTGCCCGGTCAGACGCTTCACTTGGGCAGGGTTCGAGTGCGGCAGATCGGAGTCGCAGACCCGGCTGAAATGGAACCTTCTCAATCGGATGCGCTTGCGAAATCGGCTCTCGTAGCGGCACATGCCGCGCGTGAGAGCGCCGGAGCGATTCGAGAGCGTGTGCTCCGCGACCAGGTTGCGACGATGCAAGACACGATCGAACGATTGCGGCGGGAGCTTCAAGAACACCAGCGGCTGGCCACGGCGGAACAAGAGCGCCTGCGCCAGGAGCCGATGGCGCAACAAATCCAGTTCGACCAGCGCCTGACTGATATCGAGGCGCCACTTGCCGCGGAGCTTGCCGCACTGCGGCAAGAGCTCGATCAACGCCAAACCGAACTGGATCGGAGTCGCGCGCAAGCCGAGGAACAGGCCGAGCAAATCCGTGAACTCGAGGCGCGGCAGGAACCGGAGGTGGCCCGCCTGCGGCAAGAGCTCGATCGACGCCAAGATGAACTGGACCGGAGTCGCACGCAAGCCGAGGAACAGGCCGAGCAAATCCGTGAACTCGAAGCACGGCGGGAACCGGAGGTGGCCCGCCTGCGGCAAGAGCTTCAGGAACACCAGCGCCTGGCCACGGCGGAACAAGTGCGCCTGCGCCAGGAGTCGATGGCGCAACAAACCCAGTTCGACCAGCGACTGACGGATATCGAGGCGCCACTTGCCGCGGAGCTCGCCGCGCTACGGCAAGAGCTCGATCGACGCCAAGACGAACTGGACCGGAGTCGCAGGCAAGCCGAGGAACAGGCCGAACAAATCCGTGAACTCGCAGCGAGGCGGGAACCGGAGGTGGTTCGCCTGCGGCAAGAGCTCCTGGAACAACAGCGCCTGGCCGCGGAGGAACGAGAGCGCCTGTGTCAGGAGTCGACGGCGCGACAGGCCCAGTTCGACCAGCGCCTGACTGAAATCGAAGCGCCGCTTGCCGAGGAGCTTGCCGCGCTGCAACAAGAGCTCGATCAACGCCAAGCCGAACTGGAGCGGAGTCGCACGCAAGCCGAGGAACAGACCGAGGTACTTCGGCAAGAAATCAATCGACGCGAAAGCGAGCTGCTTGCGGAACGAGACCGCGCCGTGCAACTGTCCGCGCGGTTGGATGAAATCGAAACGCGGCGCGCAGCCGACGTGGAGATTTATCCAGAACCGTTGGATGAGATTTCAGCTCCAGAACCTCAAGGGCCGCTCCCGGACCCCTCACCCCTCACCCCCCACCCCTCAGTTGGTAGAGTGGTGAGTGGTCGAGTGGTAGGTGGTGGAACGGACCCTCACCCCTCAGCCCTGCCGCCGCCCGACCCCTCACCCCTCACCCCTCACCCTTCACCAATTAGCCCGCAGGGCGCCGGCCCCTGGGACGATCAGGTGCTGAATCGTTTGCTCGAATTCAAAGCCAAACGAGACAACGCGACGAGCTGGCGTCGCTGGTTCGTGGCCGCCGGCGTCGCCGGACTGGTATTGGCGGTCGCGGCCGGCGTGTTGGTGCTTGCCAAGGTCTGGCTATCCTCCGGACCTGGCTAAGTGGTAGAATCGAACGCCATGCGAACCGATGAAAAATGGCGACGACGGCGGACCGAGTGCATCGTGATCCTGGCACTTTGCTCAGGTGTGCAGAGCGTGGCGGTGTCGGAAGTGGTGGTGCTCAGCAACCGCACGCGACAGGTCGTTTCGTGCGAGCTGGCCGACGCGGCGGGCAATGCGCGGACGCACACGATCGAGCCGGACGATCTGGTGTGCGAATGGGTCCAAGGGACCGTCGCCATCAGGTTTTCGACGGGGCTAGAACCGCGCGAGTACGACTTGCCGCCCAACGCCGCGTATTGCTTCCGAGGTACCAAGGTTGCCGGCGAAATCGACCTGGAAGAAATCGGCGTCGACCATGCGAACGAGGATAAGCCGCAAGGCGCGCCGCGACCCATTCACGGCGACCCATCGAACGTCGACCGTCCCGGCGTCTTGTTGCCGGAGCCCGAGCTGTTGGAGATCCCAGTCAAACTGCTGGTCGACGACGAAGAGCGCGCGACGCGCGATCGCTGGGAACGGCGATTGCGCCAACGGGTGCGGACGGCCTCCGCGGCCTTCGAGCGTTACTGGCGTGTGCGTTTTCACATCGTGGCGGTGGACACCTGGAAATCGAACGACTCGCTACGAGCATTCGATGAATTACGGAACGAATTCGAATGGCACGTCGAAGTCAGGCCCGCCACGTTGGCGATTGGGTTTACGGGCCGGCGCTTTGTGCCGCCGCCGGAGGCGCGTTCGGTGTGCGGAGAAGGCGCCTTGCGCTCGCACATCCTGGTGCCTGAAGGTTTGCCCAACATGTCGGAGGCGGAACGCACAGAAATGTTG
>DATLQY010000941.1:0-2080 GCA_035534975.1 Pirellulales bacterium | reverse complement strand
CGACCGTGTCATTTTGGATGCGCAAATTGCGTGCCGAATTCACTCGATTTGATCTCAGTCGGCGATTAAATTCCCGGGGCCGCTGCGCCGCAAAACTTGCGCCGAACAGGATTGCCTCCGTGGCGTTCCGAGGAGTTGGTGCGACGTCATCTGGCAGGACACGGAACGCCACGGAGGGCGTTCCCTACAGAGATCGTCCCATCCCCCCATCCCCTCTTCATCCCCATATCCCCCTTAAAAAAAACCGTAGTTACCAATGGACGCCTCCGAATCCTGCAGAAACCCTGTCGAAGAACTGGCGGAAGAGTTCATCGAGCGCCGGCGGCGCGGAGAGACGCCGACCTTCGAGGAGTACGCGTGCAAGTTCCCTCACCTGGCCGAGGAGATCCGTTCGCTCTTCCCTGCTTTGGTGATGATGGAAAAGTTGGGGGCCGATACGGGCGGCACCGAGATGTTCAACGAGCCGGCCTTGGTACCTTCGAGCGTCGGCAGGGCCCGCTTGGGCGCGCCATTGGAAAACCTCGGCGATTTCCGCATCCTTCGCGAAGTCGGCCGCGGAGGCATGGGGGTCGTCTACGAGGCCGAACAAGAGTCGCTCGGCCGGCGCGTGGCGCTCAAAGTGGTCGGCGGCCACCATACACTCGACCGTGGGCAGGTGCGGCGCTTCGAGCGCGAAGCCCGCAGCGCCGCGCGGCTGCACCACACCAACATCGTGCCGGTGTTCGGCGTGGGTGAACAGGACGGGCTGCACTACTATGTCATGCAGTTCATTCAGGGTCAGGGACTCGACGAAGTGCTCGCGGAACTGAAACGGCTGCGGACGGTTGGGGCCGGGCAACCGACGACGGCTACTACGCCGACCGTGGACCAGGCG
This sequence comes from Pirellulales bacterium, assembly GCA_035534975.1. Classification (GTDB taxonomy): domain Bacteria; phylum Planctomycetota; class Planctomycetia; order Pirellulales; family JAICIG01; genus DATKSN01. Next base: position 1,206 of record DATLQY010000941.1, on the reverse strand, counting down.
CTCGAGCCCGACGGTCAGGCTTTCCAGCCTGACGGCGTCGGTCGGGCTTTCGTGCCTGACGGTCAAGCCGCCAGACTCGAGGTACGCAGTCAGGCTGGAAAGCCTGACCTACGAGTGGCCGAGTCGCTGCTGAGCGGTGAGTTTAAGCTCGGTGAATCGGGGCAGCGCGCACAAGCCGCCGGCGGTTCCGAGGAGGGCCACGGGGCCGCGGAGCGGCCGAAAACACATTCCCACGCGGAGCGTGGGAACGAGGATTCGTCGGTGACGTTGCCCGGTAAATCGGAGCTTTCCAGCGCCGGCAAATCGGAGTACCAGTACGCGCGCAGCGTGGCGCGCATCGGAATCCAAGTGGCCGGCGCCCTGGAGTACGCCAACGCCCAAGGCATTTTGCACCGCGACATCAAACCCTCGAACCTATTGTTGGATTTGAAGGGCACAGCCTGGGTCACGGATTTCGGCTTGGCCAAGGCCAGCGAGGGTGACGACCTGACCCACACCGGCGACATCGTGGGCACGCTGCGCTACATGGCCCCCGAACGCTTTCGCGGGCATTGCGACGCGCGGGCCGACGTCTACAGCCTGGGCCTGACACTGTACGAACTGCTGGCCCTGCGGCCGGCCTACGACGAATCGGACCGGCAGCAGTTGATCCAGCAGGTAGCCCAGCAAGAGCCGGCGCCGCTGCGCAAGCTCAACCCGGACGTGCCGCGCGACCTGGCGACGATCGTCCAAAAGGCGATCTCGCGCGAGCCGGACCACCGCTACCCGACGGCCGCCGCCCTGGCCGACGACCTCGAGCGGTTCGTCGACGACAAGCCAATCCGCGCGAGGCGCATCCATCTGGCGGAACGGCTCTTGCGGTGGGGCCGGCGCAATCGGATGGTTTCGAGTCTTTCGGCGGCGGTACTGTTGTTACTGCTCGCGTTGGCGGTGGGCTCCACCGTGTCAGCGGTCTGGCTGGGCAAGTCGCTGCGCGAAACGCGGGCGGCGCAGGCCGACGCGACCGACAAGCTCTGGGGCTCCTACCTGGCCCAGGCGCGCGCTGGCCGGCTCACCCGGCAGCCCGGCCAGCGCTTCGCCAGCTTGCGGGCCATCCAGGACGCCCGCAAGTTGCCGCTGCCGCTCGGCCGGTCGCTCGACGAACTGCGACACGAGGCGATCGCCTGTCTCTGTTTGCCCGATCTGAAGGTCGCCAGGGAATGGGAC
>DATLQY010000940.1:0-7415 GCA_035534975.1 Pirellulales bacterium | reverse complement strand
GCCGCCGCGCGCGGCTCGTGGTCCATCCATCCATCGCCTCGCCGCTTTGCACCGGCGTGGTTCGACCGACGCTTGTTTGGCCGATCGAGGCGATTTGTCCTTTTTCGACAGCTGAACGTCGCGCGGCGATGGTCCATGAATTGTCGCACCTGCGACGTTTCGACGATCGAGTGTGCTTGGCGGCGGAGACATGGCGCGCGATCGTTTGGTGGTACTTGCCCGTACATTGGTGCGTGGCGCGACTGCGGCGCGAGCAGGAGTTTCTTTGCGATGACGATGCGGCGGGCGAGTTCGACAATACGGAGCGGTACGCCCAGATGCTTATGGGCCTGGCCCGCGTCCGCGTACCGGCGCCGCTGGCGCTCGTGACGTCGCTTTCCAGTGGCTCGACGCTGGCCAGCCGCATTCGTCGGATCCTCAATCATGAGCTGCGCATCACCTCACCTCTGGGCAGGGGGCGCGCCGTATTGTTTGGCCTCGCAGCCGCTTTGCTACTGATTGGCGCGGGGTCGGTACGACTGGTCGCGCTGGTCCGGGCCGACGAATTGGGGTCGCCCGACGTGCCGCTCGACGAGATCACGCCGGCCGAGCTGGCGCGGCAGTTGCGAAAGGCACGCTTGGGTTACAAAGCCGGTTACCTCGAAGCCGAGTTCGTCGATCACAAGAACATCTACGAATTTCTGGCGGGCAAGAACGAGCCGCACTTCGTCGACTTGCCCGGCCGCTTTCGCTACGCCGGCGACGGCAATCGCTGGCGTGCGGAGCAGGATTCGAAAATGATAAGCCACGTAAGTAGCGGTTCGATCCCCGTGCCCCATCGTTGGTCGGCGGGGTTTGACGGCGAATTGCACTACACCTGGGACCGAGACGGTTGGGTGCTCGGCGAGGAACAAGGCGAGGCGCGGACGCTGCGGCCGGCGGAGCTTCTCTTCCACGAGTTCGAATCGTTCGTCGACGGCCTGGAGACCTCGAAAACACGGATCACCGGAGAAACGACGGTCGACGGATACCGCTGCTTCGTGCTCGAACACGATTCGGCCGATAATCAGTGGCACAGCGAGTGGCTCGTGTCTCCCCGGCAGTCGTACCTCGTCGTGCGCACGAAACGGACCCATGTTGGAAAAGTCATTTCGCTCCACGAGTTGCGAGATCTCGAACGCACACCGCGCGGGGCATGGTTCCCGCGGCGGATCGTGACCCAATGGGGCCCCACGGAGCACGAAGGGAAATCGTATTTCTCTTTTGATCGAGCGACTCGGGTCGCCGAGTTCGAACTGGCCCGCGAATTCGCCGACGGCTATTTTCACATCGATCTCTCCTACGGAGAGCCGGTCCGCGACTACACGACCGGCAAGGCGTACCTCAACGATCCCTGGTGGCCGGACGTGCGCGAGGTCGCGGCGACGTTCGGCTGGCCGAGGGCCGACCTCTCGCCGTTGACGGAACTCCGGTCCTACGCCGATCCGGATCTCGACGGCAAGCCGGCCCCGCCGCTGCAACCGGCGGAATGGGTCCACGGTGACACGACCCATCCGGAAGCGCTTGGCGGCAACGTGACGCTTCTGCACTTCTTCGGTGGCGGATCGCTTGATCCGACGCCAAAGCAATGGGCGGCGCTGCGCAGGCTGTACGAGGTCTACCATCCGGCCGGGCTCGAGATGATCGGGATCGCCGCGAGCGACAGCCAACCGCGGCAAGTGGCCCAAACCGCCCGCGAACTGCGGCTTCCTTGTTCCGTAGCGGTCGACGCTCAGGACGCCGGCGGCCAGGGCAAGACGCTCAAGGCGTACGGGCTGAAGAGTTACAATTCGACGGTATTGATCGACCATGAAGGTCGCATGCACCATGTCAAGTCGACAGGGCTGATCACGGATCTGGTGCGGCTGCTCCAAGAGGCGGGGACTGATGGTATCGCGCCGATCAAGACGGACCATGAATTCACGTCGCCCGAGGAAAGCCGCGAGATCGAACGCGCATTTCACGATGCGGTGGGGCGTGGGCGCAACGACGGGACCCTTCGGGGCATGGTGACCAACGGCAAAGGACCTCTCCCAATGGTGGAAATCACGGCCAGCCTTCGCTTTCGGATGCTTGCATCCAGTTGGACGACCTCGGCGGTCAGCCTATTCCCGTTTCGCGATCGCACTTTCCAGACGCGGACCCAGTTCGATGGCAGTTACGAATTGACTGGCTTGCCGAAAGGGAGCTATGAGCTTCGATTTGTCGCCGAGGGGAAGGCCGTAGTCATCCGCGACGTTTTGGTAACGCCCGACTTCGCGCCGCTGACGGCCGACGCCGTTTTGGAACAAGACGACGGCCTGGCGGGCGTCGTTCGCGACGAGCAAGGCCAGCCCTTGGCCGGCGTCACCATCCGGCTCACTAAGAGGCACGCCGACCCGTTGTTGCCGGAACGGCTCACCACTTGGTTCAACGCTGGCGAGGCGACGACGACGGACGCCGATGGGCGTTTCGAGTTCAAGCGACTGCAAACGGGAAGCTACAGCTTCGACATTACGGCCGTCGGGTATCGAAACGAATCGGCCGAAAACGTTGCCACTGGAAGCAAGGGACTCAAGGTGACGATGCTGCGATCGGGCAAGTAGCGGCATGTTCGCGGCGACTAACGACAAAAGCGCAAGAAGTGGCCCACGGATAGCGTGGCAATACCACGGATGAAGAACGAAATCGTAACAGTCGCAATCCATCCGTGGTATTGCCACGCCATCCGTGGGTATTTTGCCAATGAAGCGTCGCACGCGATCCAACTCGCGGCATAAGATCTTCGCGGCCAACGAAGAATTGCAACGCTAATAGTACGGATCGTGCGATCCAGACCTGGCGGGTCCGTGTTTCATCCGTGTTCGATCCGTGGCCTGCTCCGCACGTCGTGCTCTCAACCGGCGTTTGTGGTTCACTGCGGCGGCGCGCCGCCCTGCCCACCAGCGCCGCCCTGCCCGCCAGCGCCGCGACCCTTCATGTACTTTTTGACCTGATCCATCGCAGTGTTGAACTCCTTGCGGGTCAACGTCCCATCGGAATCGGCATCCCACATCGAGAAGGCGGGCCGCGACGGTTCCGGCATTTCTTCCTCGGTGAGACTGCCGTCAGCGTCTTTGTCCAATTCCTTGAACGTCGGAAACTTGAATTGCCCACCGCCGGGGCCAGCTTCTCCCCGCCCGCCCCCCCCTTGCGCGAGTTTCTCGGCCGCCGCTTTGTGTTCCTTTTCGTTGACGAAGCCGTTTTTGTCGGCGTCCATCGTTTCGAAACCTTGTCGCGCGGACTCCGGCAGCTCTTCTTTCGTCAGCTTGCCGTCGCTGTCCTTGTCGAGCTCTTTGAACGTCGGCTGCTTGACGCCGCCCGCCGGCCCGCTCCCTGCCGAACCTGCGTCGGGAACCTCGCTCCCCGCCGGCGCGCCGGCCGCCGGAACGCCCGGCGCCGCGCCCGCATCCGCCTGAGCTGGCTCGGATGAGATGGGCGGCTTGGGCGAATCGCCTTCGGCCAATTGCACCGTGCCGGCCGATGCGCCGAATTCCTTCGAAATATCGACGGCTTCTTCTTGAGGCACGTCCTCGCGGGCCTCGGCCACCACCGCCCGCGGGTTCAGCAGCACCTGGTCCCCCTCGAGCAGGCCGTCCTTGATTTCGATGAAGGTGTCGTTCGACACGCCCAGCAGTACCGTCCGTTTCTCCGGCTTGGATCCCGACTTGACCCAGGCGTGGAACTTCTTCCCCTGCTCGACGATGACTTGGACGGGCACGGAGAGCACGTCCTTTTTCTCGGTCACGAGGATCTTGACTTCAGCGGTCATGCCGGGCTTGAGGTCCTCGGGGCGACCGTCGATCTTGACGATCGTGGCGTATTCCTTGACGTTGCCGCCGAACCAGCCGCCCGGCTCAGGTTGCGTGGCCACCTGATGGACGGTGCCTTGGTAGTCGCGGTCCTGGATCGTGATTTTGGCCCGCATTCCCACCCGCAAAAGGTCGATCTTCGATTCGTGGACCAGCGTCTTGACCTGCATTTTCGAGAGATCGGGAAGCCGAATGATCGCCTGGTACTGGTGAACGGCGGCTCCTTCCTCGATCGTCACGCCTTGTCCGCCCATGGCGCGCATCGGGCTCATGTCGTTGGCGTAGACCACCATTCCGTCCTGGGGGGCGGTGATGACGCACTTGGCCAGGTTGTTTTCGAGCTTCGTGAGCTTCTTGAGCTGCAACTTGTACGAGATCTGCTGGCCCTTCATCTTGGCCTCGAACGAATCGCGTTTGCTCTCCAGCTCCTTCAGCATTTTCTTGGAAGTCAACGTCTCAAGCACCGTGACCTTCAACTGGGCCACTTCGAGGTTCAGCTCCGATTGCAGGACGAGCGATTTCGCCGAATCCAATTCCAACGTGGTGCGGTAGCCCTGGCGGTGCATTTTCTTGACGAACATCAAGCTGTTCTGGGCGCTCGACAAGTCCTGCCGGGCCTGGGAAATGTCGGCTTTCATCTGTTTCAGTTCTTGCTTGTAGATCCCTTCCTTGTATTCCTCGACGGCGATCGTGGCGGCCGACCAGTCCTCTTCGGCCGCGATTTTCGCCGCGTTCGCGTCCGCCAACGTGATTTCCTGCTCGCCGATGGACTCTTCGATCGACGATGAATCGAGCTTGATGAGCTCGTCGCCCTTCATCACTTGCTTGCCATCCGGGACGATCGACAAAATCGTCGTGCTCGTGCCTTCGACCTCGCACTTGAGCTCGACATTGTTGGCGCTTTCGAGGTTGCCGTCCTCGACGATCGAAATCACCAGGTCGCCTTTGGTCACCAGCTTGGTCAGCGCCTGCTTCGACTCGTCTTCCACCCGCGACGCGCTCCACGCCAGGTACCCGCCCCCGCCCCCGCCGCCGGCCAACCCCAAAACCACCAGCGGCAACAGCCAGTTTCGCGCCGCGCCGCGCTTCGGCCCGCGCGGCCGCATGGCCTGGCCGCTCTCGAACCGTTTAGGGGTCAACTCAGTGCGGTTGTCCGCCGTTATTGTAGTCATGGACGACGAACCTCGTTGGGGGATCTTCGGCCGTAAGGTCTAACACAGGAAGACATCACGGCACCCGAAGAATGAAAATAGCCGGGAATGCCACATCATAACTCGGAACAACTCCCTCAAACAAGTCGCCCAGCCGCGCCGGCGAAGCAGGGGCGGAAATTCGCCGTCTCGATACACAGCAACGAGCTCTCGTTCCTATTGGTTTGCGACCGACGGGGAAACCATCAGATACCTTCCCACACTAACCCGCAGCGCAAGCAAGGCCCAGGGGTGAACACAGCTTGTTTTCGCTGCGGGTTCGTAAATATAGGGAAACAACAGTCCGCACTGTCCGCACTGTCCGCATGCCGATTGCAAGTGATTACTGCGAAACGTCTTGCGACAATTCCGCATGCGGACAGTATCCCCTCGGCAACTGTCCGCGACTGTCCGCAAAGAAACTAACTTTGGCGACCGAAGGCCCCGCCTTGGCCCTTCGATTTCTCCGCGGGTGCTGTCTTGACAATGTCAGGCAATCAGTTATGTTATGGGAGGACAAGAAAAATGAGGGATGCTGTGCCGGAAAGGTCAAAGACAATCCGAACCGCGAAGCTCGATCTGCGGATTACACCCGAAGCCAAACAAAAGCTGAAGGCCGCCGCCAGCGCGGCGCGCCGCTCGGTCAGCGAGTTCGTCGTCGAAAGTGCGCTGGCCCGCGCGGAAGAGACGCTGGCGGACCGCAGCCGGTTTGGTCTTGATGCGAAGCAGTGGGCGGCTTTTCTCACGGCACTCGATGCACCGCCGCGTGACCTTCCGCGGCTGCGCCGATTGTTCCAGGAGCGCGGCGTTTTCGAGGGTGAGGGTACTGGGTGAACGACCCGCTGACCGTCGAAAAGCTCCGATCCGATCATGTCGTCTCCGACTTCGAATGCCCAGACCAGCAGCTCAATCGATTCTTGGCGCGATTCGCCCTGGTCAACCAGCAGGCCGGCGCGGCCCAAACGTACGTCGCAGTCTCGGGAAACTCCGTCGTGGGCTATTACTCGCTGGCCGTGGGTCAGGTGGCCTTTGATGACGCACCGAGGCGGCTGAGTAAGGGCCTTGCGCGCCATCCGGTTCCGATCATCTTATTGGCACGGCTGGCGGTAAGCACGGTCTGGCAGGGTCGCGGCCTCGGTTCCGGTCTGCTCAAAGATGCCATGCGCCGCACGCTTCAGGCCGCGGATATCGCCGGGATTCGGGCGCTGATGGTCCACGCAAAGGATGAGACGGCTCGGCGCTTTTACGAGCACTTCGGCTTCATTCCGTCGGTCACCGACCCAATGCACCTTTTCCTGCTCCTTAAGGATATTCGTCGCGTCGCGAGTGTTTGAAGTTATCCCAGTCTCGAGCATGGCGGCGATGGCCGCGACGCGCGGGTCCCAACGCTACGCGAGTCCTAGGATGTGAAGATGAGACGCTCTCTGTAGGGAACGCCCTCCGTGGCGCTCCGAGGAGCTGCTGCGACGTCATCTGGCGCGACACGGAACGCCACGGAGGGCGTTCCCTACAGATCCCAAAACGACGGTCCTAGGCTTTCAGCGGGTCATTGTTTATTTTTACACCTGGTCGGGCCGGGCGGCGTAGGACCCTCACTTCTTTGGCTCCTCCCGATACGGCTTCCCCTCCTGGTAGAGTTTGAGCCGAGTTTCGAAGTCGTCGTCGTCTGGGGCGAGTTCAACCGCCTTCTCTTGCCATTCGACGGCCTTGTCGAATTGACCGGCCTCGGCGTAGGCGGCGGCAAGGCTGTCGAGACAATAAGGGTCTTTCCAATCCGTTAATTCGCACCCTTTGGTGGCATCTTCAATGGCCTTCGCTCCGTCCCTGAATTTGGCGTCAGGGCAAGTCGCACGAAGCAATGCTCGGTTGTTGAGCGCTGATGACGACTCTGAATCGAGACGTATGGCCTCGTCGAAATCGGCAAGCGCCTTTTCGTATTCGCCCTTGCTGTTCAATGCACTGCCACGGCCAATGTAGGCAACGGAATTGTCCGGGTTAAGGCGGATGGCCTCCTCGTAATCGGCGAGTGCTTTATCGAATTCGCTCTTGAACCACCATGCGTTGCCACGGCCCGCATACGCTTCCCAATTCTTCGGGTTGAGCCGGATGGCCTCGTCGTAATCGGCGAGTGCCTTGTCGAATTCGCTCTCGGCGAACCAGGCATGGCCACGGCCGATATACGCTTCCCAGTTCTTCGGATCGAGCCGGATGGCCTCGTCGAAATCGGCAATTGCTTTATCGAAATCGCCCTTGTTGCCCCAGGTAGCGGCACGGCTACCATACGTTGCGGAATTCTTCGGGTCGAGCCGGATGGCCTCGTCGTAACGATCGGCGAAGATCGGTCCCAAATTCGGGTCAAGACGAATCGCCTCTCCGA
>DATLQY010000939.1:0-3606 GCA_035534975.1 Pirellulales bacterium | reverse complement strand
CCGCCCACGTACTTGCCGTCGATATCGATATCGCAGTTGTCGGGCTTGGGCGCGAACTCGACTTCAACCAAGCCATCCGCGGCGGCCGGATCGGCTTTCTTGCGAAACAGGGCCGATTTGAACTGGGAGTCGTCTTTGAGCCGCTCGAGCGCCGCTTCCACAGCCGCGAAATTTCGATCGCTGCTATTTGTTGAACCGTATGAGGATGCCTTATAGGTCTTGGTGCCTTTCACAATTTTCGAAAACCCGACCGTGCCCGTCTCGATGTCCAGGATCCTGACACGGATCTGGCAGCGGACATCCATCATTTCCGACGCGATCCCGTAGCCTTTGAACCGACGCTTTTCATTGCGAATGTCGATGATCGTGCCCATGAGGATCACGTTCGCCCCGAGCAACTTGCCGAGCTTGACCGCTTTCTCTTGATCGACGAGCGCACGCATGTCGCCCGTTTCCGCGAGAAACGCGTCAACCCTTTTCCGTTCAACGACCGTGATTCCGTCGATGTCTCCCAGCAGGTCTTCGAGGACCGACCGGGGCGCCTGGGTCAAGCGGTCGACCATGTAGGCCGGCTTGGGGCGGCCGTCTTCGGTTCCCGCGTCGACTTCAAAGGAGATCTGGTCGTGGATTTTGGATTCGTTCTCGAACGGAGGGACCAGCACGACGGGCTTAAAATCGACAACTTCACCTTCATCCGCCGTTGTCGAAGCGCCCGGCATCCCGAGGAGAAATGCAACGACAAACAAGCCCAAGAGACATGCCCCGAACAAAGCGGTCGCGACGACATTTGTTGAGCTTCTCATACTTTTCGATCCTTTTCGCTGAAGGCTTACCAGCCGCATCGTCCTTCCGAACCGTGGACATCCCTGGGCCATCTGTCTGGCATCGACGAAAGAGATGCCGTGAATTAAACCGGCCGTCAAATCCGTTGTCAAGAGACGCTCCCAACTGGCCCCCAACTGTCCCAACCGGACGACGCCCACGGTACGACTCAACCTGTTTGGCGGGCAATTCGGAGCGCGGCGCGGACGTCGTGTCCGGCCCACGACGGCGGCGGCGATGGCCTGAATCCTTGCGAATCCAGCTACGCAACAAAGGAGCGCCGCACTACGTTCGGCATCGAAGACCTGTTCAAGACGCGCCGCCGGCGCTCGTCGGCGGGCTGCCTGGTCACGCCCATCGCTGTCTTAGTACAATTTAGCTTGGATGAACGACGCTCCGACCTCCGCATTTTCCTTCTCCATTTCGCGGGAAAACATCATGGTGCAGAACAATGGGATGGCCTTGGCCAACGAACAGCTTGCTCGGCAAATCAATCAGCAAGCCCGGCAGGACCCGAAATCGCCATACGCCGGTAAACTGGTGGGCATTGCGAACGGGCAGGTCGTCGTGGTGGCGGACACATGGAGGGAAGTGGCCGATCGCCTCCGGCAAGTGGAGCCTGACCCCTCCCGGTGCCGCTGCATTGAGGCCAGCGCCGATTATGATCGGCTGGAGGAAATCTGGAGGGTGAAAGTGCGAGCCCCGCGGCTATCCGCGGGTCGCAATTCTCATCCAGATGGAAGCGGATGGTCCTTGGCATGAAGTGCAGCCAGCTTCTCTTGGAGCTTCGACGGGCCGGCCTTCACCTTCATTTCCGCGACCAACGTCGCGTCGGCCCGTATGTCCGCGTCGATCTCGGCCCGGTGACTGTGGTAATAGGCGAGCGCCGCGAAGACCGCCGGCAGCGAGATGGTGGGGTACGTGACGACGATTTCCTCGGCAGTCATTCCCATCCGTTCATGCCAGACCGCGATGTGCTGGACCTTGATGCGGTGGCCGATGATGTGGGGTTTCCCTCCACAAAAACCGGGTTTCATGGCAATGTACTCCGCGATGACGGGAACCACCGACTCAGGTGAAGCCGATTCTGGAGTCGTCGTGTTCATCACCGTACGTCCATGGTTCTGATGGCGGTGTCCAGCCAGACGCGAAGGCCCTGTCCGCGGAAGCCATGTCCGCGGAAGCCATGTCCACGGAAGTTGTCGTCAAACGCTCAACGTGAGCTCGGCCAATCGTGGCTCGAAGAAGCTCCAGAGCATCTCGCGTTGCGCCGCGAAGTTCATGTGGATGCGGCTGGCCAACACCTGGTAGCGGCCCACCAGGTCGTATTCGTACCCTGGTTCGGTCAGGCAACTTTTCAAGGCGCCGACCGGTTCGATCAGCCAATTGGGGTTGCGGTAGCCCCGCAGGCGCGTCCCGGCGTGCCCCAGCCAGGTCCCTTTCGACAACGTGACTTCGACCGGCACCGGCGGCTGCGGCTGAGGGCTGAAGCGGGCCACCGCCGGCAAGACGCCGACCATCGCCACCTTGCGGCCGTCAGGCGTCACGAGGTGCTCGCAGAGATAGGCCAGCCCGCCCCCCTCGGCGTACACGCGACCACCGCTACGAACATGATTGCGTAAGGCCAGTAACATGCAATGGTTGCCGGTCAGAGCATCGGCCGCACGCTCGGGATGGCCGCAGCCAAGATAAACCACGTCGCATTCGGGCAGCACCTCGTCGCGCAGCGGCGAAAAATCGACGACCTTGGCGCCCAGCATTTCCAAGAGGTCGAGCGTGTCGGGAAAATAGCAATGGAACACTTTGTCGAAGGCCACCGCCACCGTGAGCGGCTCCGGCGGTTCGGAGCTCGGCGGCACGCGGAAGAGCGCCGGCCGCACGCGTGGAAAAGCTCTCCGCCTGGCGAGCGCCACCAAACGTTCGGGCTGGAAAAAGCGGGCCATTTCGTCGCCCAACGGCCGCAACAACTCCCGCTGCGGCACCGAGCCCGTCGGCAAGGCCGCCAACGCGGCACGCGCCACGGGAAGCTCCGTCAGGGCGCCGAAGACCGGCACGTTCCAAAGCGATTCCAGGGTGGTTTGCAGCCGAAACACGTCGGCCGCCGATGCGACGCGGTCCAGAAGCAGGCCGTCGATCTGGTCAGGTCGCTCCGGCAGCGAACATGCGGCGAATCGCGAGGCGTCCACAACGACCAGACGGGGCAAATCGAGCCAATCGCAGAGCTTGTCGAAATTAGGTGATTCGAAACGCCCTTCGACCAAGGCCAGATCGGTCTCCGTCGCGCCATGGACGAACAGCTCGCGGCAGATGTCCTTCGACATCAACCAGGTGTCCAAGTGCCGGGAGCCAAGGCCGGTGATCGAAAGCGCCGCGTGGTACGGCAGAAACGTCGCCTGCGAATGAAAGTGCTGCACCTGGCAGCCGTGGCGTGCCAGCAACTCCATTACGGCCCAACTGATGGGCTCCGACCAACGGGCCGGCTCACCCCGCACGCCGGCATCCATAGGCCCCAGCGCGACGCGTGGCAGATTTAACATACGTCGGCGACCCTGTAAAGTTTGGTGCGGGTTATTGCGCTGGCAATTCCATTGCATTCTTAGCCGGCGCCGTAGGGGAGTCAAGCCTTTTGTCCATAGCGCATTCTCGTCGCAAGGGGGTGCCGCTTGCCAAGCACCGCGCCAACCGCTACCTTCGATACATCAGCCCAAACGGCGAAAAATCCGCCGTGAAGGCGCTGATGGTCAAAAAAACGCGGCTTGGGCCGCGTCTTCGCAAGGAACGCCA
>DATLQY010000938.1:0-11039 GCA_035534975.1 Pirellulales bacterium | reverse complement strand
GCGATTGCTGCGCCAGTATTCCTGCTTCCATAAACTCTACGAAACGCTAGCATGCGCCTTCCACGCCCCCGCTAAAGCCGGATAAAATCTCGTGCCGAACAGGATTGCCACAGAGGGCGTTCCCTACAGATGAATCAATTCCCACGATCGAGCAAGGTCGTTTAGCCGGCCGTCGGCGCCGAACGGTGAAAATGGACGTGTCGCCAACGGCCGTCGCGGCGCTGCCAGACGCGCGTCTCTTCGGTGGCAACCGTCATCGGCGAGCCGGCCGCGTCGAGCTTCTGCACCAAACGCACGTAACTGATCACGGCCGCGTCGCCCATGATCCGCACGTGGGGCGAGGCCATCGTCACGTGCCACGGCCCGGTGGCGCCGCCGCGGTCGAAATAATAGCGGTGGAAGGCCAGACCTTCGATCCGTTGCCCGCGCCCTTCCGGCTCGAAGGCCGATAGCGAACCATCGCAAAGCTCCTCGTAAGTCGCCCAATCGGCGGCCAAAATACTCTCCAGCAGCCGCTGGTTGAGGGCCAACAACTCATCGGCCGTGGCATCGTTCGGCACGTCAATCATAGGGCGGTGATCCTAACCATCGGCCAACAGCCCCAACCGCGCCAGCTTGGCCCGGCACTCGTCGCGCTCGCGCGAACGCTTGAGCGACGCCCATTCCGGCGGCAAGACGGCGGTAAAGTCGTCGGCGGTGGCACGCGTGCGGCCGACCTCGGCGAGCCGGGCCGTTAGCCGGACGATCAACTCGAGGTCGAGCCGGCTGAGGAATAGGCCCTGCAGGCGATAGTCGACGAACGCTTCCCAAACCAGCGGAAATAACGGCCGCACGATCCCCTCTCCCATCGCCGTGGCGTACTGGCGGATCTCCCACTGCGCGTGGTCGTCCATGCGCAAAGCCAGGAAGTGGAGCAGGTTGTGCAGATCGACCTTCCAATAGGCCTCCGTGTACGTCGAGAGGGGAAGGTCTTTACGCGCTTGTTCGCGCGCGACCCCCAGCTCGATCCGCCGCTCATAGAGGGCGCGGGCTTTGGCCAGCAATTCGGCCTCGGCGGCGGTGAGGTCCTCACCCAGGTCGGCCGGCAACACGCCTTCGCTCCCCTGCCGATTGCCGGCGGTCTGGCTCCGCCACTCGTTGGGGTGCGTGTGCTGGGCGGCGTCGATCGCCAGTGAATAGCGGGTGCTGTACTCGTTCACCGAGGCCGTGCGGTGTCGAATCCATTGCCGCCACGTATCCATCGGCACGCGAACGAGGAACTTGATTTCGACCATTTCGAAGGGGGTCGTGTGGCGGTGCCGCAACAGGTAGCGGATCAGTCCGCGATCGTCGGATACCTGCCTAGTCCCCTCGCCATAGCTGACCCTGGCCGCCTGCACCACAGCCTGATCGTCGCCCATCACGTCGACCAGGCAAACGAAGCCGTCATCGAGCACGGGCAGCTTTTGCCAGCGGAGTCGTTCGACCTGGGCGGTGTTGGTGGGCATGCGATGTGGGGCGGATTTTCAAGGTTGCCAGTCGGAACGTGGCATGGCAGGTTGGAAACCTGCCCCACGAAGTCGATCGGCAAAGGCGACAGTATACCTTTCGCCGCCCGTTTGGCATATCGGCCCGCCGTAGCCGGTTTCGCCGGAATTCCAGCATGGGATGGGTTTTCAACCTGCTCTACAAACGCGGTGTGGCAGGTCGGAAACCCCTTGGAAACCTGCCCCACGATCCGTTACGCGGCATTGCTCCGTTCGACGAGCCGGGCGAGCAAGTCGCGCGCGGCGCCACTGTCGATGGCCTGCGCCGCCAGATCGGCCGCGGCCGCGGGCCGCTCAGCCCGTCCCGCGATCCAGAGCGCGGCCGCGGCGTTGAGAAGCACGATATCACGCGCCGGACCGCGCTGGCCCTCCAGGACCGCGCGGATCATGGCCGCGCTCCGCTCGGGCCCGTCGACGCGGATCGCGTCGAGGGGCGAGGGTTCAAGACCGAAGTCGCCGGGCGTCCAGACGAAATCGCGTAACGAATCGCCGTGGACCTCAGTCACACGAGTCGGGCCGGTGAGCGTGATTTCGCCAAGGCCGTCCTCGCCATGCACGACCAATGCCCGGCGAACGCCGAGCCTCGCCAACGCCGCCGCCAGCAGGGGGCGCAATTCCGGCCGACCGACACCCAACAGTTGATAGCTTGCGCCCGCTGGGTTCGTAAGCGGACCCAACAAATTGAACACCGTGGGTACGCCCAGCTTGCGGCGCACGGGGGCGACGTGCAGCATGGCGGCGTGGCAGAGCGGCGCGAAACAGAAGCAGATCCCCAATTCGTCGAGGCAGGCCGTCACCCGGTGCGGTTCGGCCGCGATGTTGACTCCCAACTCGGCCAACACGTCGGCCGAGCCGCTACGGCTGGTCACACGGCGGTTGCCATGTTTCGCCACGGGCACGCCCGCCGCCGCCGTGACCAGCGCCGCCGTGGTGCTGATATTGAACGTGCTCGACGAGTTGCCGCCGGTGCCGCAGGTGTCGATCAAATCCACGCGGCGGGTGCGGATGGGTGTCATGTGGCGGCGCATGGCCGCCGCCGCGCCGGCCACCTCGTCGACCGTCTCGCCCTTGGCTCGCAGGCTCGTCAGGAACAGCGCGACCTGGTTTTCAGACCACTCGCCCCGCATGATTCCGTCGACGGCGGCCGACATTTCCTCAAGCGAGAGGTCCTCGCCGGCAGCGAGACGTCCCAAGGTGTGTTCGATCAACGACGGACTCCTGCAAAAAGGGGCTGTGTTGTACTGCTCGTACATTGTACCAAGCCGTGCAACAGGGCGGTGCTCACCTCTCCGACAGTTGGATCGCCCTTTTCGAGGCCCTGGTAAAGAGGGTATAATCGTTCGTATGCCGACACCAACCAGCAAGACATCGACGGAAGTTGCCCCGCCAGTCCCCAGCGCGACAGAATACATCGTAAAGACACCAGGCACTTGCGGCGGTGAGGCTCGCATCGCCGAAACGCGCATAAAGGTCAAGCACGTTTTCATCTGGGTCGAGCAAATGGGCATGACTCCGGCCCAGATCGTCGTCGAGTACCCGCACCTGACCATGGCCCAGGTTCATGCGGCTCTTACCTACTATTGGTCCCATCAGGATGAAATCCATCAGGACATTGAAAACGAGGAGAAATTGGTCGCCGAGCTGAGAAGCAACGCGGGGCCTTCCAAAATCCTTGCAAAGTTGGCCGAGCAGGATGCCGCGGACGATCCGATTTCACCTCGATGTGTTTTGCCTCAGTCGGAAGCGGAGTAATCTTCGACAACAGGCACTGAGGACGGCATTCCGCCGCTGAGACGGCGGGGATTTGGCGCTTTGGTGCCAATCCCAAAGGCGTGGGTCCGCGCGAGTGCTAGAACCCCTTTGGGATTGGCACCAAAGCGCTAAATCCCAGGGGGTCTGGGGGACTGGTCCCCCAGGGAACCGCCAAATGACGTCGCCCCTTCAACTCGCTAAACTGGGCTCCAGGGACTCCGTTTCACGCTGAACCAATACATCCGCGGGTGCGGATTGAATACGTCGCGGTGCCGTTTTGAAGTAGCGCCTCGTTGACCTCGACCCCCGCGACGATCTCGTCGATGAGCGCTTCGCTTCTTGCATCCAGTGCGGCGGCCCTCGGAATGGCGAAAAAAACGACGGCACCGAAGAGGCCGAAGCCTCTGGCCACTGATTGGGCGCTTCCGCGCCGTAGTACGGCGATTGCGTGAATCCACATTTCAAAGGGCGTTGAGTTCTTCGAGTTTGATGAGGCTACGGGGAACATGCTGCAGGAATGAAGGAACCGAATCACGATTGTGCCAGCGGCCTGTACTTCTTGATGATCGCCTTGGCGACGCGCAGGCCGTCGAGCGCGGCGCTGACGATGCCGCCCGCGTAACCGGCGCCCTCGCCAATGGGGTACAGCCCGCCGACCGCCGTGCTTTCGAGCGACTCGGGATCGCGAGGGAATCGAACCGGCGAGCTGCCTCGCGATTCCGGACCGGCCAAGGTGGCGTTTGCGAGGAAACGCCCTTGCCAGCGGCGGTCCAATAGCGGTAAGCCGTGCCGCAATGCCGCGACGACTTCCGGCGGCACGAGCTCGGCCAGATCGGCCAGGACCAGCTCGCGCGAGTAGCTGGAACAGGGCGTCGCGATCGTCTTCCTCCGAGCGAGAAAGTCGCCGGCCGACTGGATCGGACAGGCATAGCCGCCGCGCCCCACGGTGAATGCCTTCGCTTCGTAGCGGCGCTGTAAGTACATCCCGGCCAGATCATGGGTGGAGCCGAATTGCGAGGGTTCGAGCGTGACCATCAGCCCGCTGTTGGCGTAGGGCGACGCTCGCCGCGAGAGGCTCATGCCGTTGGTCGAGAAGTGCCCTGGCTCCGAGACGCTGGGGATCACCTGCCCGCCTGCGCACATGCAGAAGCTGAACAGGTTGGTCTGACCGCGCGCGACGAGAGCATAATCGGCCGCGCCGATCTGGTCTTCCAGGGGCCGGCGGCCGTACTGTACGCGGTTCACTTGCTCCTGCGGCTGCTCGATCCTGAGGCCGATCTGGAACGGCTTTTGGACCATCGGCACGCCCCGGCGGTGGAGCACTTCGTAAGTGTCGCGGGCGCTGTGCCCGATCGCCAGCACGGCGAGCGTCGCGGCAAGCGCGCCCGATGAGGTTGCCAGACCACGCAGCCGCCCGCCGGCCAAATCAAGGTCCTCGACACGGCATTCGAAACGGAACTCGCCGCCGAGGGCCTCGATCTTTCGCCGTAACGCCTTGACGACGGCGGGCAAGCGGTTGCTCCCCAAGTGCGGGCGGTAGTCGTAGAGAATCGAAGGCCTGCCCTTGCACTCGGCGAACAATTCCAGAATCCGCCGCACGTCGGGGCCGGAGCTTCGGCACGTGAGTTTTCCGTCGCTGAACGTGCCCGCCCCACCCTCGCCGAACAGGTAGTTGCTCTCCGGGTCGTGCGGGCCCCCGGCGTCGAAGGAGCGGATGTCGAGAATCCGGTCGCGGACCCTCTTGCCGCGTTCGAGCACCAAGGGCTGATAGCCGTTTTCCGCCAAAAAATAGGCCGCCGCCAGGCCGGCGGGGCCGGAGCCGACGACGATGGGACGCAGCGGAAGCGGTTCATGGCCCGGTTCGGGCAGCTCGAACGGAGGTTCCTGGTACAGTTCGACGGTGGCGGCCCCGCGCCGGCGCGCGGCGCGGGCCACCAGCGCTTGCTCGCCGTCGGGCACGACGACTTCGGCCGTGTAGACGAACTGCACGCGGCCCTTGTCGCGCAGATCGAGGCTCTTGCGCAGAATTCGCCAGCGAGCGATCGCCTCGGGGCGCACATCGAGCGCGCCGGCCAGCCGCTCGGCCAGCGCCAATTCCGGTTCGTCGACGCTCAGGCGGATGTTCGCGAGCCGGATCGGCATTTCAGACCTGCGGCTCCCAGCCCGGCCGGTACTCGCGCGACCAGAGTTTCGCCGCTTCGTCGTCGCCGACGATCTGCCGCGCGGCGGGGTCGAATTTCACCGTGCGGCCGGTACGGTACGCGATGTTGCCCAAGTGGCAAAGTGTGGTGCTTTTCACCCCCTCTTCGATGTCCGCCTTGGGGCGCTCGCCGCTCTTGATGCAGGCCAGGAAATCGCCGATATGGTCGGCGTCGCTGTAGTTCGAACTCCCCTCAGCCAGCAGCTTGCCGTCGGCGTCGAACATCTTGTAGCCCTTGCCGGCGATCACCAGCGAGCCTTTTTCGCCGTAGAACGCTTCACCGAAGCTCTCCCCCTCGAAGCCCCGCTTGTTCCAGGTGCGGTGCTCCCAGTGGATCGCCTTGTCGCCGAAATGGAACGTCGCGAGCTGGGTATCGGGCGTTTCCTGATCGTCGTCGAAGTGGTACCGCCCGCCGCCGCAAACCACGTGCTCGGGATAATCGACCCCCAAGCCCCAGCGACAGACGTCCAGGGCATGGATGCCGTTGTTGCCCAGCTCGCCCGTCCCCCAGTGCCAGAACCAGTGCCAATGGTAATGGATCAGGTTGTCGAGGTAGGGACGGTCGGGCGCCGGACCTTGCCAGAGCTCGTAGTTCAAGTGCGAAGGCACCGGCGCCGGTTTGCCGCGGCCGATACTGGGGCGTTGGCTGTCGATCCAGCCGCGAGCGAAAAGCACGCGGCCGATCTCGCCCGCGCGCACGCGGCCGATCGCCTCGATCGTGCCCGGAGAGGTGCGCCGCTGCGTGCCGAGCTGCACCACGCGCTGGTGATTCCGCGCGGCGGCCAGCATCAGTTGGCCTTCGTGGCCGTTGTGGCTGGCGGGCTTCTCGACGTAAACGTGCTTGCCGGCGGCGCAGGCCATGATCGTGGCCGGGGCGTGCCAGTGGTCCGGGGCGGCGATGGCCAGCGCGTCGACCGACGGATCGTCGAGCGCGCGACGAAAATCGCCCAGCGGTTTCGGCGCGGCGGCTTGCACTTCGCTCGCGGCGGCCAGCCCTTTGCCCAAAGCCTGCTCTTCGACGTCGCAGATGTAGTTCACCACCGAGCCCGGGTGCGCGGCGAATCCGCGGGCCAGGTCACGGCCGCGGTTGTTCGTGCCCATCACGGCAACCCGGATGCGCTCGTTGGGCGAGTCGGCCGCGCGGGCCGGCACTTCGCTCCAGACCGCCAGCGCGGCGCCGGCCGCCGCCGAATGCCCCAAGAACCTACGGCGATTGAGTGAATTCGGCATGGACGAACTCCGGGGTTGGTGAGGAGTGAGGGTCACTGCGTGGGCATGCTATTTTGCATCGGCTCCCGTCGCGCCGCACTGCATGGTCCCATGCCAATGACCAATGACTACTTCGCTTGTTTTTTCGCCAATTCCTCGCGGAACAGGGCCAGTTGCTTATTCATCAACCCGGAGTGCGGGTTGATTTCGACGGCTTTCGCCTGGTACTTGATGGCGTTTTCGAGGTCTCCCAACGCATAGTAACAGCGGCCGAGGGTGTCGAGCAGGCCCGGATCGTTGGGCCGCAGTTCGAGCGACTTCTGTGAACAGCTCAGCGCCTCCTGGAAATTGCCTTCGGTATTGGCGATGAGCCAGGCGAGCTGATTGTAGGAAGTCTCCTCGTCGGGTTCCTGCTGGATGCGGCGACGGAACTCGGTGGCGGCCGTGCTGATCCATTCCATGGTCTGCTTCCGCAATTCGGGGTCGGGGTCGGGGAGCCGGTAGAGTGCGATCAGGACGTCGGCGTCGGTCGGGTCTTGCTCGGCCGCCGCGCGAAGTTGCTCGATTCGCTTGGCTTTTTCACCGGGTGAAACGATGTGGCAGGCACGATAGAAATGCAGGCGCGCCTTGAGCTTGTTCAGTTCGAGCCGGCCGTTGTCGGCCGTGTGGCCCGAGCTGATGTTGGCCTCGACCGACTGCACGGCGGTTTCCGCAAGTTGAGCGGCCGCCCCCTCGTCGCCGCGGTCGTGCGCCAATTCCGCCAGAATCGATTGACTTACCATGGTAAAGACCTTGTTTGGCGGGCCGATTTCGATCGTCCGGCGCAGTTCCTGCTCCGACCAGCGCACCCAACGCCTTTGTTGCAGCGGAAAATAGAGCGCGTAGTGGGCCTGCTGGTCGTCGTCGTTCATCGCCAGCGCCGCCGCGGCGACTTCCATCGCGCGCGCCTCGTCGCCCTGGGCAAGCCTGGCTTGGGCCAACGTATACATCAGCAACGGGTCCGACTTGAACTGTTCGGCGAACCGCTGGTGGACCACGTCGATCACGCTCCAGGCCTGCTGTTCGACCAGCCAGTCGACAAGCTCAGTGAGCGTTCGTGGTTCTCCTTGCTCTTGGGCCAGGATTCTCAGCATGGTCGCCACGGCGTCGTCGCGGCGGCCGAGTTGCTGCAACAGCGTCGCCTGTTGTCGCCACAGCGCCGCCACGATCTCGTGGTTGGTTTGCTGGGGCGCTTCGGCAAGCGTCTTCTCCTCGGCCTCGGCCCGAGTTCGCCAGGTGTCGACGGCCGCCGCCGGATCGGCGCGGGAGTCAAGATACGTTTTGAGCCATTCGGAGCTGGTTCGGGTGCTGGAACCGATGCCTTCGCGGATTGCCCGCTCGCGGCGCTGCCAGGCTTCGGCGTCGGGCTTCTGGTCGAGTGCGGCGACGGCCGCCTGTTTCGAAACCAGCGTCGAACGCTCGAAACGGACGATGCGGCAGAGCACCGTGAGCCCCTTGTCGTCGGGGAGCGCCGCCAGCCGTTTGATCAGTTCGATTCGCCCCGTCTCGGTGGCCGACGAGTAATGGACCAAGAGCGCCCTGGCCTCGGCGGGGTCGCCCTCGGCAGACCAGTCGATACGCATCATCCGCACCAGGTACTTGGCTCGCGCGGCGACTTCCACGTCGTCGTGATCTTCCGCCGCGGAGAGCGCGTCGAATGCCTCGAAGCCGATCTGGGCCAACTCTTGTTGTGCCCGCTCGCGTACGAAATAGTCGCCGTCGCCCAATTGCTCGATCAGCCGGCTAATTCGACGGGCGGTCGCCGAAGCCGCGTCCTGTTCGGCCGGTTTCTCGACCCCAGCCGGCTTACCTGCCGGCTCGTCCGCCCGCAATGTCGCCCCCGCCGTCAGGCCCGCGAAACATACAGCCATCAGGCTCACGAGCCACGCCGGCAGGCTTGCGAGCCACACGGCCACCGCCCGGCCCGGCCATACACGGCTCAAGTCTTTTCGCGGATTCATCATTCGCCCTCGATCGCGGATGGTTAAGACGGCGGGCGGCAAAAAGCCCGCCACCAGGCGCCGTCGGCGGCAGGTTTCTTGCCTCGCTGCCTGGCCCCAATCCAGCATAGCTGAATTACTCGCCGAATGGCAAGTTATCGTCATGACCCTGGCGCAGGCAGCAGATCAATTCCGTCGTGGCTTGGCCGTACCCGAAGGCGGATCGACCAGATGGCTTCAGTCTCGGCGTCCTTGGTTGAGTGTCCGCCGCTGTGGATATAAGCCACCCAGACGGTGCCGTCCGCCAACTCGACGGCCTGCCCATAGCCATAGACCGACGGGTCTACCGGGAAGCCCCATTTCTGATTGGGACAGATCCAAGTTTCGCCTCCGTCGGTGCTGAACATGGCGCGGAGACCGCCCGCGCCGTACGATCCGTGGAGGCACAACAGCGTGCCGTCGTGGAGGGCCATGAGCCGCGGCTCGAAGAGCCGGACGCCGAGGGGGACAGGCCTGGTCCACGTCTTGCCGCCGTCGGAAGACCAAGCGATGTCGCCTTCGGGCCGGGAGATCAGCACAAGGCGGGTATCTGGAAGTTGAGCCACGGACGTCTCGGACATCTCATGGTCGGTGGATACGGTCGAGAGCAACTCCCACGTGGCGCCGCTGTCGCTCGACCGGCAAAAGGCGACCATATCGTGCGGCGCGTCCACGGTCCTGCCGTAGACGCAGATGATCGCCGAGCCATCCTCGAGCTCGATGATCGGTCCATCCGTGGCGTCGGCGACAAATGGAAGCGGCAGTCGTTTTGGTTCCTGCTCCCATGTTCGGCCGTCATCGACAGAGCGAATGATCCCCGTCAGAGCGGTCTTGGCCGGATCGCGCGCGAGGTCCGTACCGGAGGGACCGGGGTACGTGAAGAAGCTGCATAGAACCGTGCCGTCCTTCAGTTGACAGAAATTGGGAGCACGGTCGTCCCACGGCGTATCGACCAGTACGGCGGGCTTCGACCATGTTTTCCCGCTATCGCTGGAGCGAATGATATGCGCGCGGCCGCCGCGGGGTGCATCGACGTCGGTCGGCATGCCGAGTTTCTTCCACTCATCCCTCTTCGCCGGATACTCCTTGAAGTAGGCAGTCGGCGGGGACGCGTGCCAGTAGCCGGAGGAGAAGCCTACGAGCATCGCGTCATCCCGAAGCACGATCGGCGCCTGCCAGCCAACGAAACCCCGATAGCCGGGGTAGGGATCGGGCTGATTGACGCCTGGCCCTACGAGCATACGCCGGCAGGCGCGAAAGTCCTGCGCAGGATCGCCGCCCTCGACCACCGACACGACGGGGGCCAGTTTGGGTCGAGCCTCCTGCGCGACAACTGCCGTCGCGGTGAGCAAGGCAACAATGCAAAACAGCGTCACGACGCGCAGCAACTCGCGGCGGCGTATGCCCATGGAAACGGCGGGATTTAGGCTTGGAATCGTAAGCACTGGCAAACTCCTGCGACGCCGTTCGTTACTGGCGGCTCGTACAAAAACAACGACCCGCTTAAAGGCTAGGATGCGAAGATAGGACGATCTCTGTAGGGAACGCCCTCCGTGGCGATGGCGTGTCCTGCCAGATGATCTCGCACCATCTCCTCGGAACGCCACGGAGGGCGTTCCCTACAGAACCCGATACGACGATCCTAGCCTTTGAGCGGCCCGTCGTACAAAAAAGCGGGCGCTCGACGGCGCCCATTATGCACGTAATCTCGAGCCAATGCGAGTACGCTGAACGGCCGTGACCTACCAGGGCCTGTTGGCATGACGAGACCGCTGGTGGATGGCGCTCGGATCGACCTTGCGGAGATTGCTCACGTTGACGCGCGATCCGCCTTGGAGAAGGCCCCAATAGTTCGTACGGTCATCGGCAATGTACGTGTTCCCCACCGAGTAGTGCGGAGTTGGGTTGTAGTCTCGATGGGAATGGGTCGTGTGCGCCACGCCGTGAGTGGATGGCGGTCCATAGACAATTACGTGTCGATTCGGGGCCCGGTAGACGTTGGCTAACATGGGTAAGCCATTCCAATTGACACGCCCGATGCCCACCACAGCGTTGCCGTCGATGACTCCTGTCGATGATTTGGCCTTCCTCCACTGGTAAGCATTGATCTTGATGTCGTAGGCAGTGACACCGCCCATTCCCACCGGCCCTGACATATAAAACGTCGCGGTGCGAGGACGGCTCCGGCGGAGGGGGATCGTTTCATCGGCGGGGGCCTTACCCGCCACGCGGCCGCGGGCATGGTTGCTCGTCGTCGCCCGGCGTGGGGCAGTGACATCGGCAGGGGCCTCGCCAGGGGCCTCACTCGCGACACTGAGAATTCCGAATAGACCC
>DATLQY010000937.1:0-3509 GCA_035534975.1 Pirellulales bacterium | reverse complement strand
AGGAATGTTCCTGCGCGACATGGTCCTAAGCTGCAACAAAACCAAGTTGGTCTGAATGCTATCGTGGCGCCATCTGTGACGCAGTCGGCGGAATTTTGATTCGTGTCGAACTCTATCGATCGCGCGGGAATTGGGCTTGTGGTGGGTATCCCAATCGCGATGTGGGCCAACCAGTGCTAGGTCATGCCCGACTGGTTGGACGAATAAACCACTTGCCCAGCCAGAAATCACGCATAACATTCCATTGATGGGTACGCCGATCCGTGACGTGGCCCAGCGACCCGCAGGGAGCGCGGACGAAAGGAGCATCGATGCCCGCACTGGTCACCGCGTCCAGAAATCATGTGCTGGACGCCCTGCTTGAGTTGATTTGCATTCGGATTCAGCTTAGCGCGACGCAAGATGGGGCCGCCCGGCAACACTACGACGCGGTAACAGGGTGGTTGTCGCGAGAAGGCAGCTCCATCCGGTTGTTTGCACCGCACATTTTCCCGCAGGGCTCACAGCGCCTCGGGACGACGACGAAGCCGCTGCGCCAGTCGGAATTTGACCTGGATGCCGTCTGTTTGCTCGACATTCGCCAAACATCACACCCCGGCGGCGTCTACCAGTTGGTCTGGGACCAAATTGCGTCGAACGACGTGTACCGGCCAATTATGCAGCGGCTCCCGCGGTGCATCCGGCTGAACTATAGCGGCGACTTCCATCTCGACATCGTACCCGCCGTGCCTGACGCGAACGCTGGCGGTAAATGCATCCTGGTCCCGGATCTTCAGGCCAACTTGGCGATCGACCACCCGGAGAACGACCGTTGGAAAGTGGCGAATCCCGAAGGTCATTCCACCTGGTTTGAAGGCCGATGCGTGAGGCCAGTCGCGCTAATGGAGAAGTACGCGATGGCGAAGGTGGACCCGGTCCCCGAGACGGAAGCAATTCATGAGAAGCCAGCGCTCAAGCGGGGGCTGCAACTGTTCAAGCGCTGGCGCGACGTGGAGTTTAAGGATCGCCAGCCGCTTTCGCCGCCATCTATCATTTTGACGACCCTGAGCGGGCACCTGTATCAGGGTGAGGCATTATGTACCGACACACTGCGGCAAATCCTGGGCGGCATCGCAGAATGGATCAAGAGCGGCCGGTCGATGTGCCTCAAGAATCCGGCACATGACAAGGAGGATATTTGCGAGAAATGGGAGCGGAACCCGAGTAGCTACCTTGCGTTCGCGGCGTCGGTAATCGGCTTTCGTGACCGTTGGGAGAGGTTGCTGGTGAGCCGCGGGCTTCATGAAATCGAACAGGAGCTGGCCGAGCTATTCGAGGAGGCGCCGGTGCGGTGGGCGGTGAAGAAGCTTGCGGAGCGGCGCGTCGTGGAACCGCGGGAGAAACGCGTGTTGGGGGTGCAACGGGGAACGGGTGCATTAGGGTTAGGGGCGGCGGCGGGGAGCGGTTTGCTCGTGCGACCGAACAGGTTCTTTGGAGATGCGGCAGATGCGGGGCAGTACGATCGGGATTCATGAACAGCTCGCGTACATGCGGATGTGGTGGCCAGCCTTCACGACGCGTATTCGCCACGGGATGATGTGGGCAGAAGGCGACATCTGTCCAGACGAATTGTGCGCGGCATACCGAATTCGAATTGATTACCCTGGCGGAGGAGTTCCAGAAGTACGGGTGTTGCAACCGCAGCTCCATGCGCGGGAAGAAGGCGGTCGGATCCCGCACATGTACGGACAGGATCGCCTTTGCCTTTACCTTCCGGGTACTGGTGAATGGTCGCCGAGCAAACCCATCGCCGTGACCATCGTGCCATGGGCCTCGCTATGGCTCTACTTCTACGAAGTATGGCGGGCGACGGGCGAGTGGTGGGGTGGTGGGATTGAACCCGAGGTGACGCCTCCCATACGGCGCGAACCTGGTGAATATGAGCCACAGAGAAAAGCAAAGTAATCAAAGTCGCCCATTCCGCATCTTGGCTCTAGACGGCGGCGGGATCCGTGGGGCGTTCGCCGCCGCATTTCTTGCCTGCCTTGAAGAACGATTGGGGTGCCGCACCTGCGACTACTTTGACCTCGTCGCGGGCACGTCCACCGGGGCAATTATTGCCGCAGCGCTTGCCACGGGCGAGCCGGCGTCTCGGGTTGAAGTATTCTATCGCGACCGTGGCCCCGTAATCTTTCGTCGCTCGTGGGAGCGGCCGACAGTTTCTCGATCAAAGGGAATGAAACGGTGGATGGGACGGCTGCCAATTCGCTTCGTAAACAGGCGACTCCGACGATGGGGCGTGGATCATGACTGGCTTTGGCACCCTAAATATGAGGTCGACGAGCTTCAGCGGTCGCTGGAGGAAGTTTTCGGCCAACGTAGTGTCGAGAGCATTGCCAATTGCCGTTTGGTGGTTCCATCGGTGGATTTGACCCGTGGGCAGACGGTCGTGTTCAAGACGCCGCATTTGCCGGGACTGATACGTGACCGACGATTTCGGATTGTCGATGTGCTTTTGTCGACAACGGCCGCCCCGACCTACTTACCGCAGGCGGTCATCGGACCAGGGAGCGCATATATCGACGGGGGCGTTTGGGCAAACAACCCGAGCATGGTTGCTGTCGCAGAAGCGCTGCGAATTCGGGAGGTTTGCCGGAGGGATGGCGTGGATCCAATCTTTGGGCACTCACAGATCTCGTTGCTGTCGGTAGGCACCGGTACTTCACCCTATTTTGCACATCCACCAGAGCGAGGTGGTGGTATCGTTTGGTGGGCGCCGCAGTTGCTGGGTTTGATGGGTATCACGCAGGCCCAGGGTGTTCACTTTCAATGCCGGTACATTCTCAACGATCGCTATGAGCGCGTGGACTACAGCATGCCCGACGATTCTTGGAAGCTGGACGCCGTGGGCGTGATCGACCAACTTGTTCATATTGGGCGGTCATCGGCTCTTGAGAAAATCGGAACCCTGAAGTCCGCCTTCTACACTGAGCCGACGCAGCGATATGTACCATTTGAAGACATCGTACCGTTGGCCTAATGAGGGTCATGACCGGTCATGGCTCAAGCGGCAATTGCGGATTCCTGGGACTGGGGGCCGCGACGGCGGCGGCCAACGTCTTGGGCTTTCGCGACTCGAAGTCGATCTGATTCACGCGAGCATAGCGCCAGGGCTGCCTGGTCCGCTCGGAAATCCGGGCGCACCAGTCTCGCGCGGCCTCGTCCTTGACCTCGGTCCCTTCCCAAACCCGCCCCTTGGTCTCGATGATCCAGTGGACCTCGCCGGCGGGCGTACTCTGGACGACGACCCAATCGGGATGGTAAAAGCCGATGGCACCGCTCGGCTTGAGGTAATCGACGCGCACCCGTGTGCCCGAATCGCCTTGTTCCGTCGTGCCGAGGCTCGCGAACCGATCCACGTCGCCGGCGTCGTCGAGGAACTCGGCGAAGGCACGCTCGAAACCGTTGTAGGTGGCCACGTAGTTGAAAATCGTTCGCTTCGCCTCCAGCGGCGGCAGGTTCCTCCGCCA
>DATLQY010000936.1:0-33423 GCA_035534975.1 Pirellulales bacterium | reverse complement strand
TGGACGGAGTGCTAGCAGCCGCGTTTTCCGGGCGTTTTTGGGCCTGTCTGGGGACAACTTGGGAGGTTATTTAATCCGCGGTCCTCAGCGCGACCAGCGCCTGGTAAGCGGCCCGAGGGACTGCACCCGCGCAGTCCGATTGTTCGAGCGCCTCACGGACCGTTGCGACGACGCGTTCGTAGCCTTGGATCTCGCGCAACACGTGGTGCGCGGACTTGCAAAACGGAATTGAGCCAGCCCGCTTGATCAGTCCGTCGAACACGCTCAGCAAGCCAACCTTGTTCAAGGCGATGAGCCCCTCGGCGGCGACCCAGCGCACATCTTCATTTTCATCTTCCAAGGCCAGCGTCAGCGCGGGGGCCGATACCGGATCGGCAATGGCTTGCAACGCCTTCGCCGCCTCCCAGCGAACGTGCGTTCGAGGATCGATCAGTGCCACCACCAGCGCCCGGGTCACTTCGTGGCCCCCTAAGTGAATCAACCGCTCCCGGGATTTCTCACGCACCACTGCGTCATCATCGGCAAGTTGGGTAACCAATGGTCTGATTGGCTTCAACGCCTCGCTTTTGTCGTACATTTCGCTCT
Organism: Pirellulales bacterium; assembly: GCA_035534975.1. GTDB lineage: Bacteria > Planctomycetota > Planctomycetia > Pirellulales > JAICIG01 > DATKSN01. The sequence goes on along the minus strand of DATLQY010000936.1, from coordinate 32,838 downwards.
CCGCTTGCAAATCTGTTTTCCTGTTTCCTTTCGTCACGGCTTTACCTACGCAATCTCCTACGGGTTGTGCCAGCAGCCATCTGGTGCGATCAGGACGTCACCCTCTTTCGGCCCCCAACTGCCGTGTTCGTAGGGGCAGGTCCGGTGGTGGTTCGAATGGACTGGCTCGACCACTGCCCAAGCGGCCTCAACCGCGTCCTCCCGGGTGAAGAGCGCTCCATCGCCGGCCATGGCGTCGCCTAACAGCAGCTCGTAGGGCGATTCTTCTCCCGTTTGTTCTTCAAGCATGTACAGTTCCCGCTGGTCGCCGATGAATTCCTTCCCTTGGCGCTTGACGCGCGCGGCGAGGGCGATGGCGGAAGTTGGGGAGAGCCGGAATCGCAGGTAGTTGGCCCGGCCCGTCGCCGAGTCGGCGAACAGCTCCTGCGGCGCTGGCTTGAATTCGACCAGGACTTCGTGCGCCGTGTCGGCCAGGTATTTGCCGGAGCGCAGGTACCACGGCACTCACTTCCAGCGCCAAGAGTCGATGAACAGCCGCAAGGCGCAGAACGTCTCGACGTCGGAGTCCTTCGCCACGTTTGGCTCGTCGCGGTAGCCGGCGTACTGACCTCGCACCAGGTCGTCGGGCTTTAGAGGGCGCATCGCCTGGAAGACTTTGGCCTTCTCATTATGCACGGCCCCAAAGTCCCTGCATGCCGGCGGCTCCATGGCCAGCAGAGCGACGACCTGGAACATGTGGTTCTGGATCACGTCGCGCAGACAGCCGGCGGTTTCGTAAAACGCGCCGCGCTTCTCTACGCCGAAATCCTCGGAGAGGGTGATCTGCACGCTGGCCACGTAATTGCGGTTCCAGATCGGCTCCAGGAACGAATTGGCGAAGCGGAAATAGAGGATATTCATGATCGCCTCCTTCCCAAGGAAGTGGTCGATACGAAAGATCGAATCTTGCGGGAACACCGTCTGTGCCACGTGGTTCAGCTCACGCGCCGACGCCAAGTCGCGGCCGAAAGGCTTTTCGACGATCACGCGCGCATCATGGGTCAACTCCGCGGCGCCGAGACCAGTGATCACCGTCGAGAAAAGCCCGGGCGGGATGGCGAGATAGTGTGCAGGGCGCCGAGCGACACCGAGCGCCGCTTTGATCTGCGCAAAGGTGCCGGCATCGTTATAGTCGCCGCTCACATAGCTGAACAGCGACAGAAGATGGTCGAGGGCGCTTTGGTCATCGATCCCGCCCGATCGCTCGATGCTGTCCTTCACGCGACGGCGCAGATCCGTCAGGCTCCACTTCGGTGAGGCCACGCCAATGACCGGGAGTTTCAAGGCGCCTCGTTTCACCAGCCCATAGAGCGCCGGGAAGATCATCTTGTGGGCCAGGTCGCCTGTCACGCCGAACAGCACCAGCGCGTCCGAACGGGATGAATCCATCATGAAGCACGCTCCTGGTTCTCCAGCGCCTGCACTTTAGACAGGCGGCGGTTATGGCGATCCTCGCCGCTGAAATGAGCCGCGAGAAAAGTCTGGATCAGCTCCAAAGCCAGAGCCGACCCGATCACTTTTCCACCCAGGCAAAAGACGTTCATGTCGTCATCTTCGACACCCTGATGGGCGGAGAAGACATCATGGATGAGTCCTGCACGCACACCGGCAATCTTGTTCGCGGCGATCGATGCGCCCACGCCGCTGCCGCAGAGCACCACGCCCCGCTCCACCTCTCCCGCGGCGACGGCCCTGGCCAGGGGGATGATGAAGTCGGGGTAGTCATCGCCAGCGTTCAATTGGTGTGCGCCGAAATCCACGACCTCGTGGCCCGCGCCACGCAATGACTCCGCGACCTGCCCTTTCAAGTCAAACCCTCCGTGGTCCGCGGCGATTCCGACGCGCATCATGGTTTTGTTTTCCGTCATGTTGGCGATGAACCTGTGCTGATCCTCAAGTTGAACAAGCGATGATGGTTTCGATGACGCGTTTGGTCTCGTCCGGGTCTCGGACCCTAATCGAGACGACGCCGGCTTGCTCGGCCGGATAGTCGTTGCCGCCCGGGAACAGGGCGTCGCCGACGAAGATCATGTCTTCAATGGCAATCGCAAGAATGTCACGCAGCTTTTTGACCCCGTAGGCTTTGTCGATGCCTGGCTTCGTGACATCAATCGACGTCGCGCCACCCAAGCGCACGGAAAAATCGGGAATCAACGTGTCCAGAATGGCTTTCATCTTCTTCCGCTTGGTGAAAGTCGGGTCCCATTTCACTTTCTCCTCCAAGGGAGCTGCTTGACCCAATGCCGAAAAGGTGATTTGACTTCCCCGGTCTTCAATCACTTCACCCCAGGTCTTCTCGGCGGTCAGGCCCGATTGCTCGACGGCTTGCTTGAGTGAACCGATGATCTTCTCTTTCTGTTCAGGAGTAAAATCCTCGGCGTAGATCCGGTCCCATCCGTTTTCGTACTTGTAAAACTGCGTTCCGCATGTGGGCAAGAGCGAAAGGTTCTTCAGGCGGTCGTCACCGGCGAGGTGCGAGAGCACCTGTTTTTGAAATTGCGGCCAGTTGCCGCCGGAGATCACCGCCGCCTTGATGCAACCAAGCAGTTGATTTACAAGTCGCGCCATCTCGGCATCGAGCGAAGACTTGCTCGCGGCAAGTGTACCGTCGAGGTCAAAAACGACGAGTTTTTTCATGTTTGCTATTTCAACTCGGCCGGGTTCGAGGCGCCAATCTTGCCGAGCACTTCGAACGCGAGAGGAACAGTGGTAAGGGCGCCGACCAGGAGGAGCGTCCACCCAACCGTCTTGCGTTCGTTCTTTGGCAGCCAATCGCCCAGCAGGAGGCCGAGTCCCGCGCCGAGGGCCGCCCGGGTGCCGACGAGCAGGGCGAGTTCCGGCAGGGTAAGTTGCACCTGTCTCATAGCAAGGATCCTCTCATTTGGTACGCTTGAAATCACAGGGCTCCGCTGTCGTCTAACAGCGGATGGCCGCCGGGCGACCACGCCAGGTCGCCGCTCATCAGATAAATCAGCATGGCGGCGAGTGTCACAAAACGACGCCCCACGCACGCCAATCATGGTGCGCGCGTTTCCAATAAGGGCGACGGCCATCATGAACACGGTGGCTGTTCCGCCCACCGTGCCCGTGATGACTTTGCTTACGCGCCGACGGCGGCCGGTTCACCATGAACCGCCGTCGTCTTGGTTTGAGTCTGGTCGAGGATTTCCCTGGCCCGCTCGACCTCGTCGGCCGTGCCGTGGGCGACCAGCAGAAGTTGGCCGTTCTTCACCTCTGCCTCGTATTGCAGGATGCTGTTCTTCGGAATGCCGATGCCGTACAGTCCCGCGCCAAGGGCGCTGAGCCCGCCTGTGACGGCGGCGCCTTCGAGGGCGGCGACGATCCATCCGACGAGCGGACCCGCCACGAGCAACTGACCGACGCCCGGCACCCAGAAAAACGCCGAGCCGAACAGCAGCCCCCAGAAGCCGCCCCAGAACGCCCCCAGCTTGCCCCAGTACAGCATGCGGTCGCCGGTGTTGTAGTAGCCGACGACGTGCTCCTCGGTGTGGTAATCCCTGCCGACGATCGACAGCTTCTTCATGTCGAAGCCGTCCTTCTGGAGCTCGCGGATGGCGTTTTCAGCCTGGCTGTGCGATTCGTAAACCGCGACGACGGAGTTTTTGTTGGACTTCATTTTGGGTTCCTTGCCTTTCGTTCTTTCGTTAATGACCAATTCAAAACGGCCCCGATACATAAACGTTGGAGCAAACGGTGTTCCAATGTGTGCAATAAGCGTGATGAGTTTGATCCGGTTTTGAGTTTACGCACGGCAGGGATCGTGTCCCGCCACTAATGAACCGGCTCGTATCTGAGCCAGTCGAGAAACAATGGCCAAGTTGCCGCTCGCCGAGTGGCCGCCCACCGACGAATCCAACAACGACACGACCCGGCGATCCCTTACGGAACCACCGGGCCGGTTTTGACCGACTCGTTGCGCCGGGCGACGCACATTCACCCACGCTCACACCTTGACTTCAATGTGTCGGGGTTTGACCTTTTCGGTCTTCGGAACGAAGACTTTCAACACGCCCGCCTTGTACTCGGCTTCGATCTTCTCCTCGTTCACCATGCCCGGCAACGGGATCACACGACGGAACTCGCCGTAGGTCCGCTCGACGCGGTGGAACGTCTTGCCTTTCTCCTCTTTCTCTGCCTTCTTCTCGCCGCTGATCCAGAGCTCACCGTTCTTGAGCTCGACTTTGATTTCCTCCGGCTTCAGGCCGGGTAACTCCATCGTGACTTCAAACCCGACTTCGGTCTCGGCCAGGTTGAAGGTCGGAGTGAATCCGGCCCAAACGGGCAAACGCCCTTCCTCGGTCCCCATGATCCTGTTCATCAGGTTTTCGAACTCGTTTTCGAACCGGACGAGTGGCCGAGGAAATCGTTCAACGCGTGGAACCAATCTGGTTAACATGTCACACCTCTCTCAGGACCCGCGGTCCTGGTTTTTCGATGGTTTCGCCGCCAAAGGGGCTAGTGCCACCTCGGTAGGCATTTCCTGCTCCTCACCTGTTACTACGTCGTGCAATCGAGATCGGTCGCAATAAACCGTCGTCGCAAGGTTGATGGGCCGGCCCTGCTTTTCGGCTTTGGCCAGCAGAGCGCAGAAGTAACTGCTTTCTAACGTCCCACCCTTTACCCGGAACACCTCCCGGGTTTCACTCTTCACGACAGCCTTGGCCATTGGCGACGCTCGCGATCCGCTCCAATGCATGCTTGAGCGCGACTTGTGGATTGTCGGATTCGCTCCGATGCGGTCCATGGCCGGTTGCGCCTTCGTGCTTCGGCTCGGCGTACGAAAACAAAATCTTGCATGCCTTGAATCGCACGTTGGGCGACCCTACGTGCTCTGGCGTAGTTTGGCGGGACGTGGCCGTGGCGGCCAGCCCGGCGATCACGTCGCCGCGGCGCTGCGCGTCGTTCTCGCGCGAAAAGTAGCTCTCCTGTGCCTTGGCCAGTTCATCTGCCACTCCCTGGGCCTCGGCATCGCCCCGCTCGTAAAGAGCGACGAAAACTTTGGCCTGGCCACACGTCTCGATCGACTTGACGAACCAGTGCCGTTTCACCTGGCAGCGGGCCAGCGCCGAGAACAGCATCCAATCGCCGCGCCACTCCTTGGGCACGACGAAGCGAAACGAAAGCGGTTTGACCCCTTCGAACGACGTCGTGGCCGATGCGTGCCATTTGAAGAACACGCCGTGCTCGTTGTCGATCGTGCCGCTGGCGACGGCGACCCTGCCGGGCGGCAGACGCTTGGTCGTCTCGGTGATCGCCTTGCGGTGGGTCGTGCTGGCAGTCCCCGTCGGGAGCAAGTTGAGGTTCCCGTGCGCGTCGGCGCGTTGCAGGGAAAGCGAAGCCCCCATGCCGGCGCCCAATGACTGGGTATTCTCCGTGGTCTTGACCACTTCCACGGCCTCCCCCGCGCCGCTCTGCACCTGGGTGTGGGGAAGGAAATCGACGATCCGCAGCCGATGGTCGAGACTGCCGATCTCGAAGATCACCCCCTCGAGATCCTGCTCGTCGCCTTGTTCGATTCGTATGGACACGCGCAGGTCGGCCTCCATCAGTTTTTCGTCAGGATGAAGCTTGGCAAAATCGGGCTGGCTGACGTCACGGCACTCGACGGCGTAAGCCAGATCGAAGGCGACTTTGGGGTGAACCGCGTAAACTTTGGCGGACGGCGACAGCCAGGCGGTGACTGAAAGCATGAAGATCGCCGCCGGCATTGCGGGTGTAACGAACGAATTCATGGGCTCCTGCCTTTTCGTCGATTGCGTGTTTCGAGTCTTCCAACAAGTCTCCGTTCAGGCCCTACGGCGCAAAAGGCGTGCCATGGCCGATCCGACGAAAATGCGGCTGATTTGTGCCCTGTAGCATGATCGATGTGCCCGGCCGCACGCTGGCTGTGTCGCAATGGAACACTCCTTCGCCGCCAATCACGATGGCGGCCTGCGGGCATTCGGTCTCACTCAGCCCGGCGGGGAGCGCGGCTTGGAGGATTGGAGGATTGGCTGGTGCGCCTGAGTTGGGAATGGGCTCGCCCGCGGGTAGGTTCTCCGGCGGGCGTCCCACGTGTCAGATTTCAGCCGAAGCCGCGCAAGCTGATCAAGCGGCTTCCGGCACGAGACCGGAAGCCATCACCGAGAAACCTTGCCTACTTCGTCTTGCCCTTCAACCATTTGGTGGCACGATGCCACCATTCAGAAATCTTGGCTGCGCCCTTCTGCCGATCCGTCTCGGAGAGGCTGCCTTTGCCAAGTTCGGCGGTGAGCTTGTCAATTTCCTGGTGTAGCGCCTTCACGTCGGCACCCCGTTTGTCTCCAACCAGCTTCTCGTAGCGCTTCAACTCGTCCATGGCGACATGCAGCACCGCCTTGGCCTCCTCCAGGCTCCCTTCTTTCATCTCGATCTCGGCCAGCTTGAGATTGTCGGCGACCTCCGTCAAGGGCAAGTCGACTTCCGCGAACTCGAACAGCACGCCTTCCGACTGTAACGCCAGCAATGCTACGTCCGCTGGCTCGGTCTTGCCGTCATCCAGGTCCCGCTTTGCGCGGTGCAGCATGTGCCTGGCAAGGTCGATGTCGAGCTTCGCCGTCGAATAAATGATGTCCGCACGGCTGACCGCCAGCGCTTCCGGGGCCTGCTTTGCCTCGGCGTTCTTTCCGTCGTTCGGTTGCTGCTTACGTTCAGCTTCGTTCATTGCCTGCACGATGGGGGAAATGATATCGCGGCGTTCAAGCTCGTCGAAAAGCGTAACGTACCTCGGCGTCACGTCGTCTTCGTCGGTGTAAACCAGATCGCCGGACTTGATCTCCGTCTTCACCTTGGAGTGTGGCAGCACGCCGTCGACGATGGCGATGAGCTTGAGGCCTTGAGCGACGTGAGAGGCCGCCTCATCTTGCTTTTTTTCGCGGATGGCGTTTCGCGCTTGCGCAACGTGCTTCAGAACCTTGCCCGCCGCGAAAGACACTTCCCGCGACTCCTTGTCGGTGAGCGCGGCGACGGGTTCAAGTTCCACCTTCGAAGAGATTCGCGTCGGCTGTTCCTTTTTCTTCGGCCCGGACGTGGATTTCGGCGGATCAGCGGCGAACGTGGCGGTCGCCGTCAAGCAGACCAAAGCGACGACTGACCGGGACATCGGATGTGACATGGGCTCAACTCCTTATTGAACGGAAAAAAATGGTTATCAACTTGACTCATGGCCGGGTTCGAACCAGCAGCGGAGCCGCGCCAACCGTGAGCAATTGGCGTGCCGCACCGCATTCATGGCCACGGGAGATCGCCGCCACGGGCGCAGAAAGCCGCCGCGAGGCGCGATAGAGTCTTTCCAAAACGGCCGTTGTGGTGCAGGCGTCGCGCCCGCTCAGCGGTTACGACGAGAGGGCTTTCGGCGGCAGGTGGGCGGTGCGTGCGGATCAGCCACACTGGCGCGCGGTGAACCGCTCAGGTATCGGCGGTTTGCGCCGCATTTCCAAACGCTCATCTGGCGGCACGCGGTTTGCATGAAGGTCTCAATTGCTAGGGAGAGATCTGCCCAGCCCATGGCCGCCCAACGATAGGCGGCCGAGGCTCGATTTACTAAACCGATTTACTAAACCATCGAGGAGGTGAACCATGTCGGTCGATCTGCACGAGGAAGCGGGGGGGAGGATTTTGGTGACCAAGTTGACGGGCAAGCTCACGAAGGAAGACTACGAGCATTTCATGCCGGAAGTCGAGCGCCTGATCCAGCAGCACGGTAAGCTCCGGATGCTGGTTCAGATGCACGATTTCCACGGCTGGACGGCAGGCGCCCTCTGGCAGGACGTCAAGTTCGATTTGAAGCACTTCCGCGATATCGAACGCCTCGCGCTGGTCGGCGAGAAGGCGTGGGAGCACGGCATGGCGGTGTTCTGCAAGCCTTTTTCCACCGCGACGATCCGTTACTTCGACCGCAGCCAGGCCGAACAAGCCGACGCGTGGATCCAAGCCGAATTGCCCGTCGCTTCCGACACCGCATCGCACACGGCGTGAGGAAGGTGGCGGAGGACGCGCTGCGCTCGCGCACACCGGCTTCGACCGCCGCCGCCCCTGCGGCGGTCGACGCGGCGTTTAAAGGCCCTCTTGAAAACGTTCCACGTTGAGCCGGAACGGCGCATAGGACGGCCAACGATCACGGACGTACCCGTGCCGGCCAGGTGAAAATGGCGCTGTTGGTTTCGTTGGCCAAGGGAATTCTGAAGCGACACGATCATGTGGTGTGCCTCGCCGGGGTCGACGGTTCCGACGTGATCGACACCTTGATCGTTCTCAACCTTGGCTCCGAACCCGAGCTGTTCTGGCCGCTCGATTCGTCGCTCATCGGCGGCGACGTGCGGCCCGAAGTGTTCGAGCGCGCCTTGACCATCGCCACGCAGCTCGCGGTCGAAGGGCGTGAAGGGCGGCCCGTCGGCACGATCTTCGTGGTGGGCGATGCCCAGCGGGTCATGGAGCGCTCGCACAACCTGGTTCTCAACCCGTTTCACGGGTATCCCGAAGCGGACCGCAGCATCCTTGATCTGAGGCTGGAGGAAACAATCAAGGAATTCGCGGCCATCGACGGTGCCTTCGTCGTCCGTGGCGACGGCGTGCTGCTCACGGCCGGGGCCCAGCTCATTTCCACGACGCTGGTGACGACGCTGCCCAAGGGCCTTGGCACGCGGCACGCCGCCGGCGCGGCCATCACGGTTTCAACCGGCGCCGTGGCCATTGTCGTTTCGGGCTCGACGGGGACAGTCTCGGTGTTCAAATCGGGTCAGATGGTCATCGACATCCACAAGCCGAGCGATACCAGCCGCTTGCCCGTTTAGCTCCGCGCCCACCGGATGGTTAACGTCTTCGCGCAGCTTGCTGGGTCCCAACGACGGCGCTTGAGGAATCATCGACCGTCACGGTCGCCCCGCAATCTAAATTTGTCGAATCGCCCAGCCAAAGTGAGCGAAACCGCTCATGAATGGGACAATTCGGTACAGGCGACTGTCACAGCTTTGCGGCAGGCCAACGGAACCAGCTCACCAGGACCAACTGGATTACGTCACGACCTGTAATGCTCGCGCCTCGCCGTCGCTGGCAGGCGGATCACCGCACGGCAAACGGCAACAATCTTCGGATCGATCAACCCCATGCACGGCACGCCATTTGCGATACGTCGCCCTATTCGCGACACCGTGTCGCGACGCCCGTAACATGGCGAACATCTGGCGGCCACGCCGCAATCCAACCTTAGGGGAAACGAACCATGCGAATTTCATTTGTACCAGGTCTCAGGCCGATTTCCGGGCCCGCCGCGACGGCGATTTTGGTCGTCGGCCTTGGGTGCGCGGCCAGCGTTTCACGCGCGCAGGACAACTCGACACAATCCGCTGAGCGCGGTCGTCGCCCCGACACCCAAGACACCGGTCGCGAGCACGATCCCGCCGATTCGGCGCACGAAGCGCCGACATTGAACGGAGAGAGAACGTCTGCATCGCACCCGGCACCAACGTCGCCGCGGCGGAACCCGCACCACCACGCGGCATTAGGCGTCACTCTGAATGAGGATGCGGCCGGCAATTTGTACATTCGCCGCGTATTGCCCGGCAGCCCGGCCGAGGAGGCAGGGTTGCGTCAAGGCGATGAAATCCTGACCGTCGACAGCCAAAGGGTCAACCACACCGAGGAACTCAGACGGGCACTCGCTCGCGTCAGCGGCGACGACGCCACGCTCGGAATTCTGCGCAAAGGCCGCTATCAAACCGTCAGTGCCGAGTTGGCTGTCCCCGATGAGACCTTCGATGCGGGCAACGCCAGGGCGGCGCTCGGTGTTCTGATCGAACGCGACGGCGGCGACGGCGCGTGGGTCGACAGTATTTCGGCGAATAGCCCCGCCGCAGAAGCGGGTGTTCGTCCTGGTGACGAAATCGTTGCCTTGGACGGTCACCCGGTCGCCTCGGGAGACGATCTGATGCGGGCCATTTCCCGGAAGCACCCCGGCGATCAAGTGGCCCTCGACGTCAAACGGAACGGACGCGAGCGCACGATGGACGTAACGTTGGCGCGGGCCCAGGACATAGTCTGGGAAGGCAACGAAAGTCGATCGAGCCGCAATGAGCCGTCACGCCCAACCCGCGAGTACCGTAGCGCCGGACGCCCCACGTACGACGCCAGTGGGAATTATTATCGCGGAAACGGCTATCCCGTTTTCAGCGGCGGCCGGTCCTACGGCCCCAGCTTCTGGCGAGCCGATCGCAAGGTCACTGGATACTAACGAGCGGGGCGGCAAATGGTATTGGCAGATTGATAATGACCGACGCGGCCACCCTGATCATCGAAGCACTGGAACGGTTGCGGGCAACACAACGAGCACGGGGTCGACCGTACAATGCAGATCGCCGTTCCGGCGCTAGCTAGGGAGCACTTACGATGACCGTCGACCTGACGACACGCTACTTGGGGATGACGTTGCGCAATCCGGTCGTCGTCTCTTCGTGCCCGCTGACGGGATGTTTACGGACCTTGGAGCGGCTAGAGGAAGCGGGAGCCGCGGCCGTGGTGCTTCCGTCGTTGTTCGAAGAGCAGTTGGAGCACGAAAGCCGGCAGCTTCACCAGCTCGGCGAATACGGGGCGGAGGCCCACGCCGAGGCACTCCATTACTTTCCACCGTTCGAGGAATACAACCAGGGAACGCGCGAAAGCTTGAAGCACTTGGAGCACGCCAAACGGGCGCTCGCCATTCCCGTGATCGCCAGCCTGAACGGCGTGTCACCGGGCGGATGGGTTTCGTACGCCAAGAAAATCGAGGAAGCGGGCGCGGATGCCTTGGAGCTCAACATTTATTTTCCGGTGACCGACTTCGAGACGACGTCGGCGGAGGTCGAATCGCGCTACGTCGATCTGGTCGCCGCCGTTCGCGGCGCGACGCGCCTGCCGCTGGCGGTGAAGATCGGTCCGTATTTCGCGGCGCTGCCCAACGTGGCCAAACGGCTGGTCGACGCCGGCGCCGACGGGTTGGTTTTGTTCAATCGCTACCTGCACCCCGACATCGACCTGGAGCGGCTGGAACTTGCCCTCGAAATGGACGTGAGCAGCCGATCCGAAATGCGACTGCCGCTCCGCTGGATCGGCATCCTTCGCGGACCGTTGTCGGTCTCGCTGGCCGCGACGAGCGGCGTCCATTCGGGCGGCGACGTGCTTAAGCTGCTTTTGGCCGGCGCCGACGTCGCGATGATCGCGTCGGTGCTCCTTCAACGCGGCCCGCATTACCTGGCCGAAGTCGTCAGCGAGATTCGCTCTTGGCTCGAGCGGCGCGAGTACGAATCCGTGGCGCAAATGAAGGGAACCATGAGCCGCAACCATGTGCCCAACCGCGAGGCCTACGAGCGGGCCAACTATGTCAAAACGCTGATTGCGTATACGTCCAAGATGCCGTGACGGGCCGACGCGAAAGTTCCGACGAGCGATCGTATCGCGATCCCCAGAGCGATTACTTGAGCGTTGGGGAAGGCGCCACGTTGTCCGAGGTCATGGCGGGGTTGCGGCCACTTTGGGATGGTCTGAGTAAACTTTCGCGGTGGGCGACAGCAGATTGCCGACCGAGAGCAGGAAGACCGACGCCGACATTGAGGGGATAACGAACGAATTCATGGGCTCCTTCCCTTTCGCCTTTGAAGTGTTTCGAGTTTTTCAATACGTTTCCGTTCAGGCCCGTATGGAGCAAAACTCGTGCCGTGGCCGATCAGACGAAAATGAGGCTGATTTGTGGACTAACGCATGATCGATGTGCCCGGCCGCACGCTAGCTGTGGCGCGATGGGACACCCCCGCTCAACTTGCAGGCGCTGATCGAGCATTGCTAACGCAACGGTGACATCGCCTCAATCGACGAAATGCCCTTCGCCGGTCGTGTAGTACGAGTCCGAACTGGAGTCGTAAAAATCGTCGTCGATCGCGCGCAGCGCGCGGTGGTTGGCCTGCAAATGTTTGGAAATCTCGTTAGTCCGCGCCATGATAGTTTTCGACGCGGCGGCGATCTCGGCCTCTTGAGCTTCGAGTAATTCAAGCTCGGCGGTCACCAGCTCAAGGCGCTTGCGCAGTTGCTCGACGATCTTGGCGAGGGCGGCATTGCCGGGCTCGGACTTGGCCAGGCGGTCGTACGATTTCTTGGCCGCTTCGGTGTTGAAGCGAATCGCGGCCGCATGGTCTTGAACGACGTCGCGCGGCACCTCATCGCCCAAGTCAGCGTATTTCTGCAGCATCCGCGCGTGGTCGTGGGCCTGCATGTTGTACGTCTTGCCCGCCGCCACGTGGTACGCCCCACCTTGCTCCGCCTTGCGCTTCGCGCCGGCTTGCTGGGTCTTGCTCTTCGCCGCGACACCCGGCGCCTTGCCGGCCGGCTGTGCCGTGCTCTTCGCCCCGATTTGCTGTGTCTTGCGCTTCGCGCCGGCTTGCTGCGCCTTCGGCTGCTCGTCGCCCGCGAACGCCAACGTCAGAGAGGCCGTCACGAGCGCCGCGGCGACGAAGGGCGATTGGTACTTCATGGCGCGTTTCATGACGGAGCCACTGCTCGTGGATGGCTGTCGGGTAACGATCGTTCGCATGGCTGGTCTCCTACGACTATGGGTGTGAGGTTGAAAGCAGTGGGAAACTACGAAAGCACCTTGCGTGCCATTCGACGAATCGCGAGAATTTCGTGGAGGTTGCCGGCGAGACGACGAAATTCGCGCGCGTTTCCGCACGCGCGCGTGCGAAAACGCGCGGTTGTGTGGCACCGGTTACCAAGTGGGCTCGAAACCTGAAGGAGGTGCACCATGAACGATGCCGATCAATTCGAGAAGCTCGTCCGAGACAAGCTGGCCGCCGTCGAAGCGCAGCGGCGCGAGCGGAAGGCGAAGTTCGTGGCTGAGATGACGGCCCGCGCATACGCCGTGCCGCATGGTCCGGTTAAACGCCCGCCCCGGAGACCAGTCGCTCCGGATCCGGCGACCGGCCATTGACACGAGCATGTTCACGGACGTAGCCGCTGACGGCCTCCATCACGTCGACGGGCACGGCAATCACAACGGTATTCGAGGCCGCGGGGCCCAGGCCGTCGATCGTCTGCAAGGTCCGCAACTGCATGGCGCCATGGCTGGCGGCCATCGTCTTGGCCGCGGCGGCCAGGTTGGCGGCTGCCTCGCGGTCGCCCTCGGCCTTGGTGATCGTGGCTCGCTTCTCACGCTCGGCCGAGGCTTGCCGCGACATCATCTTCTTCAACTCCTCGGGCATATCGATGTCCTGGATACGGATGCCGGTGACTTCCAAGCCCCAGCCCTCGATATCTTTTTCCACGTTCGACTCGATCGCCTTGCCGATCGCTTCCCGCTCCACGAGCAGTTGATCGAGCGTCATCTGGCCGATCACGTCGCGGAGCGAAGTTTGGGCGTATTGCGAGATGGCGTAGCGATAATCCTGCACCTTGATCACGGCATCGGCGACGTTATCGACCTTGAAGAACAGCACCCCGTTGATCTTCACCGGCACATTGTCTTTGGTGATTACCTGCTGGGCCGGGATATCGGCGGCTCGGATGCGCGTATCGACCATTCGCACGTAGTCGACCAGCGGGATGACGAAGAACAAGCCCGGCCCACGAGTGCTCTGGTACTTGCCCAGCCGGAAGACGACCGCCCGCTCCCACTGGGCGGCAAGGCGGATGCTGGACGATGCGATCACGTCGGCCGGCAACCAGATGATCAACACCACGGCGGCAAACACGGGGTTGATGGCCAGGGCGGCCAGTGCCATCAGGCCACCCACGATGCCCAATACCACGAACACCAGCCCGGAAATGTAATTGATCACAGGGACCTCGCTTTCTTACGAATACGTCTTGGAAAAGGCCCCATCCGGCGCAGCGCCGTCGAAAGACGGCGACCAGCGATGGAAGTCATCGGAATGCAAATCCCGTACCGTCGTCGTCTGGTGCGAATTGGAACTGGACTAAGGCCGTCGATCGTCTTATGGCGCGCGCAAGCGGGGTGCTTCGCACGTGCGAAACCGCACATTGTGTGCGGTTTCGCGAACCGTAAACGGTGATTGGGGCAACGGTACTGAATCCGAATCACCATGGCGAACGGAAGCGACGGCCCTCATTCGACGCGGTCGCACGCACCATTTGCCGTTGGCACAAGTCGCGGCACGGCATTTGCGAAACACTGACTGAAACCATTCTCAGTCACCCAACCAAAAGGTTGTCCGGACCATGCTGGCTGAAAACATGAGCTTCGGTGAGCTTCGCGACCTGCTCGACCATCGCGAAAACCGCGACGCGACGCCGGTAGAAATCGAACTCGCTTGCGCCAACGCCACGGGCGGCGCACCGTCAGACAACCCGAAGCGCACTCGCGGCACTGGGGGCCGATGGACTTCCTCGGCACCCGAGAACCGAACGCTTCAAGCCGGGGCGCGCCTCGGTTCTCGAAGCAGGAGACGGTAACCGTGTATTGGATCGCCTTGAAAATGCTCACCGGCGACCGCAGCAAGTATTGGGCGATCATCTTCGGAATCACTTTCTCCTGCGTGCTGATCGCCGAACAGAGTGCGATGTTCTGCGGCATCATGGTGCGGACTGCCAGCCAGATCCGCGACATTCACGACGCCGACATCTGGGTGATGAACTCCAACGTCCGTTACATCGACGATCTGAAGGCGATCTCCGATAATGCCTTTCTGCGGGTGCGCGGGGTGCCCGGCGTCGCTTGGGCCGTCAATTTATACAAAGGGGGCGGGCAAGCCCAAATGGCCAATGGCAATTACCAGTCGGTGATCCTTTTCGGTATCGACGATGCCACGCTCGTCGGCGCGCCGCAGAAGCTGTTAATGGGCAAGATCGGCGATCTGCAACGTCCCGATGCGGTGCTGGTCGATGAGGCCGGGTTTCGCTACATGTGGCCCGACGAGCCGCTGCACCTCGGCAAAACGATCGAAATGAACGACCGAAGGGCCGTGATCGTGGGGATCTTCAAGGCATCGCACACGTTCCAAACGCTCCCCATCCTCTACACCCGCTTCAGCCGGGCGACGTTGTTCGTGCCGCCCTACCGGCGGATGCTGTCATTCGTCCTGGCCAAGTGCGCACCCGGCGAGTCGCCCGAGGTCGTCGCCCGGCGAATCCACGAACAGACGCGGTTGAAAGCCGTCACACAGGACCAGTTCTCCTGGATGACGATGTCTTATTACCTCGAAAACACCGGCATCCCGGTGAACTTCGGCACGACGGTGCTCTTGGGTTTCGTCGTCGGGTGCGCCATCGCGGGACAGACGTTCTACCTTTTTACCGTCGAAAACCTGCGTCAGTTCGGCACCTTGAAAGCCATGGGAATGAGCGACCGCCGGATCGTCAGGATGATCCTGGTGCAGGCGATGGTGGTGGGAAGCGCGGGGTATTGTTTGGGGGTCGGCCTGGCCACGGGTTTGGGAATTCTGCTGCAGGCCATCCGGCCGATCATGTCGTTCTTTCTGCCCTGGCAGGTCCTGGCGCTGACGGGTGTCGCGGTGTTGGTGATCGTTTTCCTTTCGAGCCTATTGAGCATTCGGCGTGTCGTCGTGCTCGAACCCGGGATGGTGTTTCAATCATGACCGACGGCGCCGCCAAACCAGGAGTCCATTGCCGGAATGTGACCAAGGATTACGGGACCGGCGACGCCCGCATCCGCGCCTTGCGCGGCGTGACGGTCGATATCCATCCCGGCGAGTTGACCCTGTTGGTCGGCCCCAGCGGCTGCGGCAAGACCACGCTGATATCGATCCTGGCGGGAACGCTCGATCCCACGGCCGGCGACGTCGAAGCGCTCGGCGTCGCGCTCCCGCAACTCTCGAAGTCCGCGAAGTCGGAATTCCGCGCGAACAACGTCGGCTTCGTGTTCCAGCAGTTCAATTTGCTGCCGGCGCTGACGGCGGCCGAGAACGTGTCGGTGCCGTTAGTGATCCGCGGCTGCTCGAAAGCCGCGGCCACCCAGCGCGCCGCTCCGCTGCTTCAGTCCGTAGGTCTGGGCGACCGCCTCGACGCGAGGCCGGCCAACCTCTCCGGCGGACAGCAGCAGCGCGTGGCGATTGCCCGCGCTTTGGTCCATGAACCGCACTTGCTGGTCTGCGACGAACCGACGTCGGCCGTCGATGCCCGCACCGGCCAGGTCGTGATGAAGCTGATCCGCGAGTTGGCGCTCAGCCCGGACCGAGTGGCTGTGGTCGTGACGCACGACGCCCGCGTCTTCAGCTTCGCCGACCGCATCATCACGCTCGAGGACGGGCGCGTGGCGGACGACCAGCGGGCACAGCCTCAAATATGAATATCACCGTAAACACGTGAGCCCGGAGGACCGACGCCATGAGCGCCTGGAACATTTTGCGCAAGACCGTTCTGCCCCTGGTGGCCCTGGGGTTTTTGGCCGTGGCGTTGGCCCACGCGATTTACTCACAGCGCAGCGAACCATTGTTGCCGCCTCCCGTGACGCCGTCGATCACCCCCTTCGGAAACACCGTCGCCGGGACCGGTTTCGTGGAGCCCACGACCGAATCGAGCACGCAATCGATCATAACCGTGGGCTCGCAGCTCTCCGGCGTCGTGAGCAAGGTGGCGGTTCACATCGACCAGGAGGTGCAAGAAGGTGACTTGCTGTTCGAGCTGGACAATCGCCAGGCCAGGGCGGAATTCAGGAACCGGCAAACCGCGCTCGCCGCGGCAAAGGCCCAATTGAGCAAGTTGGAGCTGCAGCCGCGGAAGGAGGAAGTCCCGCCGCGCGAGGCGCAGGTCAAGGTCGACGAGGCCAACTTGCGCGAGGCGATCGATATGCGCAACCGCGACCGCAAGCTGGCGATCACAACGGAGGTCACCGAACAGGAGATGGTCCAGCGCGAGCTGGCCGTCGAAGCCGCCCAGGCGCAGGTCGCGATGAGCAAGGCCAACCTCGCGCTCTTGAAGGCGGGCGCTTGGGAACCCGATAAGGTGATCGCGGCCACCGGCGTCGAGCAGGCGCAGGCCCAGCTCGAGCAGGCCCAAACGACGTTGGACCTGCTCCAGGTCCGCGCGCCGGTCACCGGATCGGTGCTGCAAATCAACGTTCGACCCGGCGAATTCGTCTCGGCTTCTCCCACGCAGTCGCTGATCGTGATGGGGAACGTGAAGCCGCTGCACGTGCGCGTGAGTATCGACGAGGAAGACATCCCGCGGCTGAAGCTGAACGCCCCCGCCCAAGGCAAGTTGCGGGGTGACTTGAAACAGCGCGAGATACCGATGGGATTCGTGCGGATCGAACCCTACGTGATCCCCAAGACTTCGCTCACGGGAATCAACACCGAGCGCGTCGATACGCGAGTCATGCAAATCATCTACGCCATAGATCCCGAGCACGCGCTGGTGCGGGAAAAGAAGGTCCTGGTCGGCCAGCTCCTGGACGTGTTCATTGATGTAAAATGACCTCGGCCGCTGGCACGGAAATTGCCATCATGAAACGGTGCCGCCGACGGAAAAGATGATTGCGGTCGATCGTAGAAACTGATTCGTGGGTATTCAACTTAGGGTGGGCACCGCCCACCAATCCAACTGATATAGGAGGGACTGATGATGTCAAGCTTCATGGACAAACGGGCGCGTGATGGCCGGCGGGCCGGCAGGGCAACACTGGTTTTGACGGCACTGGCCTTGGTGACCTGGCAGTACCAAGCATCGCGAGCCGTACAAGCTCAAGTCGCGAAAACAAAAAACGCTCCGGCGGTGCGTGAGGGACGACTTTGGAACATTGCGGACGAACCCTTCAAGTTCCGGTTGGCCCGATCCCACGGTGCGTTATGGACCGACGAACTGACCCTGGAGCCTGGCGAACACCACGCCATTCGGGCGCTCAAGCCCGGTGAACAGTCCGATCTGGAGGGTTTCACCGGGCGCGGCGATGGCTACGTGAACATCAGTTTTCCTTCGATGGGCGGGCATATTCATTTGCACCTGCCCGCCCGGAACCACAGAGGCGAGTTGATCCCGAATTGGTTCCATGTCAAGGACGCCAACGGTTTCAGCCGGCTGATCCAGGCCCCCGACATTGACAAGGCCAAGGCCCACCAGAAAGAGTTGCAACAGGAGGAGCCGCTGACGGAAAAGGAAGTCGAGCGATTGAAAAAGGTGCTGCGCGCCAATTGGGTGTTTTACGACAATAGCCAAGGCCTCTAACTAACCAGATTGAATCCAAGGGAGAAGAACCATGAACGTACAGGCCAATGAGCGGACCCGTGCGCCACGCCCCCTGGGAACCGTGGCGCCGCAGATCGTGGCGCGCCGGGCGTACGAGATCTGGCAATGTCATGGTCGTCCGAGTGGTACGGCGATGCAAGACTGGTTGCAAGCCGAGGCCCAATTGCAAGTGGCGGGTGTGTTGCGCGTTGGACGGCGTGAGAAACACACGAGCAATACACCCTGAAGGATTGACCGTGGCGAATCCAGATGGGAATTCCGGCGTGCCTCGTGGCGCCGATCTCTTGCACGATCCGCGGCTGAATAAGTCGACGGCCTTCACCGAAGCCGAGCGCCAGGCGCTGGGGCTGGTTGGCCTCGTTCCCGAGGGAATGGACACGGAAGAGCGGCAACTGCATCGAGTCCATCTCCAGCTTGGTCAGAAAACCACGGATCTCGAGCGATACGTCTATTTATCTTCCCTGCAGGACACCAACGAAACCCTCTTTTACAGGGCCTTGATGTCGGACCCGGCGCTGTTCATGCCCCTGGTCTACACGCCCACTGTGGGCGAAGCATGTCAGAGGTTTGGTCACATCCTGCGGCGGCCCAAGGGCCTTTTCGTTTCGATCAAGCGAAAGGGACGGGTTCGGGAGGTCCTGCGCAATTGGCCCGAGAAGGACGTCCGCATCATCGTCGTCACCGATGGCGAGCGTATCTTGGGTTTGGGCGATCTGGGCGCCAACGGCATGGGTATTCCCATCGGCAAGCTGGCCTTGTACACCGCCTGCGCCGGCGTGCCGCCTCAACTCGCCTTGCCCGTCACCCTCGACGTCGGGACCAACAATGAATCGCTGCTGCAAGATCCACTTTACCTAGGGCTCCGCCGGTCGCGCGTGACGGGCGCCGAATACGACGACTTCGTCGAAGAGTTCGTGACGGCGGTCCAGGAAATCCACCCCCGTTGCTGCATTCAGTTCGAGGACTTTGCCAACCACCACGCCGTTCCCATTCTCGCCAAGTACCGCGACCGCGTTTGCTGCTTCAACGACGACATCCAGGGCACCGCCTCGATCGCGCTGGCCGGCGTTTACGCCGCGCTGCGCATCGTCGGCGGCAGGATGAAGGAGCAAACATTCCTTTTTCTGGGCGCTGGCTCGGCGGGCACCGGAATCGCCAATTTGTTGACGCAAGCCATGGTGCGCGAGGGCCTTTCGGAACAGGAGGCGCGGCGGCGCTCTTGGCTCGTGGACACGAAAGGGCTGATCGAGAACAGCCGTACCGACGTGGCGGACTACCGCAGGCCCTTCGCCCACTCGCACGCCCCAATCAAGGATTTCCTTTCCGCCGTCGAGGCGATCCGCCCAACGGCAATCATTGGGGTCAGCGCCGTGCCCAAGCTATTCAACCGGGCCGTGATCGAGGCCATGTCGCGGATCAACGAGCGACCGATCATTTTCGCATATTCCAACCCCACCTCGCGCTCCGAGTGTACGGCGGAGGAAGCCTATCGGTGGTCGCAGGGGCGCGCCATCTTCGCCAGCGGCAGCCCCTTTGCCCCGGTCGAGCTTGCCGGAAAAACGTTCGTGCCGGGCCAGGGCAACAACGTTTACATTTTCCCCGCCATGGGGATGGCGATTTACGCCACGGAAGCTCGGCGAGTTACCGACGAAATGTTCATGGTGGCGGCCAAAGTTCTTGCCGAGCAGGTGACCCAGGAGAACCTCGACCTGGGGCTGATCTACCCGCCCCAGTCGACGATCCTGAATACCACCCTGCGCCTCGTGGAGCGCCTGGTGGCGTTGATCTTCGAACGCGGACTGGCCGGCATCGAGCCACCTGCGGACATCAAGACCTTCATCCAGTCGAAGGTCTACCGGCCTGAATACCGGCCACTCACTTGAGTTGGATTTGGCTTCGTCCTCGAATAGTACCGTGACCTATATTCTTTTGGTGTACGGCTTCCAGGCGACGCGAGTTTACGTCAGGAGGGATCCCGTACCCCACGAATGAGGGGTGCATGGACCAGTCGCTTTTGACGATCGACGATTCCTCGGAGATTCAGGAAGCGGTCGAGCTCCACATGGCCGATGACGACCTGCGGCACTACCACGCCTGCGACGGCGCGCAGGGCGTGGCGATGGCGGTCTCATTGCGGCCCGACCTGATCCTGCTCGACGTCATCATGCCGGGCGCCTCGGGCTTCGACGTCTGCCGCCAGCTCAAAAGCAATCCGCTCACCGCCTCGATCCCTGTCATCTTTCTAAGCGGCGCGTCGGACACTTTCAACAAGGTCCAGGGACTGGGCCTCGGTGCCGTCGATTACGTGACCAAGCCCTTCGACGCGGATGAGTTGCGCGCTCGCGTCGGTGCTGCTTTGCGGAGCAAGCGGCACCAGGATATTTTGTCCGAGCGTGCGCAGATCGACGCGCTAACGTCGTTGCGCAACCGGGCTTACTTCGACACGATGTTGAGCCAGGAGGTGCTGGCGGCCCACCGTTATGGTCGCTTCATGAGCATCGTGCTCTTTGACGTGGACCATTT
This sequence comes from Pirellulales bacterium, assembly GCA_035534975.1. GTDB lineage: Bacteria > Planctomycetota > Planctomycetia > Pirellulales > JAICIG01 > DATKSN01. Next base: position 12,057 of record DATLQY010000936.1, on the reverse strand, counting down.
CAAGCGAATCAACGATACGCACGGCCATCCTTTCGGCGACCTGGTGTTGCGACAGTTGGCGAAACTACTGGTGGCAAGCGTCCGCGAGTGTGACGCCGCCTGCCGTTATGGCGGCGAGGAATTCTCTCTGATCCTCACCGAGACGGACCTGAGAGCTGCGCACTTGATCGCCGAGCGCGTGAGGGAAGACGTTTCGAGCCTGCGGCTCGCGCAAGACGAAGCCTTGATCGAATTCACGGTGAGCGGTGGTGTGGCCTCAACCACGCAGTTCGTCCAACGCGACGCACTCACCCCGGAATCGTTGCTGAAAGCCGCCGACTCGGCGCTATATGAGGCCAAATTGGCCGGACGCAACCGAACAATAGTGGCCACCGTCGCAACGGACGGCGGCAAGGGGTTGCCGCCAGCGGGGTCGACCGCAATAACGACGGTTCCGCTTTGACGAGAGATCGAACGCATGAATACTAGCTCCCCGTTGCTCATCCAGCGCGCGTCGGACCTGCGGCAAGATTATCAACGGTCCATTTGGAAGCGCACCGACAGGACGTTCGCCGTGTTGATGGGCCTGCAATGGGTCGCCGGAGTGGCGGCGGCCCTTTGGATTTCGCCAAGGTCATGGGCCGGGGTTTCGAGTTCGATTCATATCCACGTGGTGGCGGCGATCGTCCTGGGTGGCGTCATCACGGCGCTGCCGGTGTTCTTTGCGCTCACCCGCCCGGGGCACCCGATCACTCGGCACGTGATCGCGGTCGCGCAAATGCTGACGTCCGCGCTCCTGATCCATCTGACCGGCGGCCGGATCGAAACGCACTTCCACGTCTTCGGCTCGCTGGCCTTCCTGGCTTTTTACCGCGATTGGCGCGTGCTCGTTTCCGCGACGACCGTGGTTTTGGCGGATCACCTGCTACGGGGGTCGTTTTGGCCGCAATCCGTCTACGGCGTCCACTTTGCACCCCTATGGCGATCGCTCGAACACGGAGGCTGGGTCCTGTTCGAAGACATATTCTTGTTCGTCGCAATCCGCCAGAGCGTCGCCGAAATGCGGACGGTGTCGATCAACCAGGCCAAGGCGGAAACGGCCGCGGAGCTAGGCCATGCCAAGCGCCAGGCGGAACGCGCGAACCAGTCCAAGAGCGAGTTCCTCGCCAACATGAGCCACGAGATACGGACGCCCTTGAACAGTATTCTCGGCTTCACCGAGTTGCTCCGCCGCGGAGTCGGCTCGAAGGAGCAACACCTCGCCCATTTACAGGCCATCACATCGAGCGGGCGGCACCTGGCGGCGTTGATCGACGATATTCTCGACTTGTCGAAAATCGAAGCCGGCCACATGGAATTCGAGCGAGTCCGGTGCTCGCCCCACGAGAGCATCAGTGAAGTGCTGTCGGTGCTCCGCATTCGGGCCAAGGAAAAGGGCCTCGGCTTGGAATGCCGCTGGACGAGCGGGGTCCCGGAAACGATTCTGACCGACCCGGCCCGGCTTCGGCAGTTGCTCATCAACCTGGTGGGAAACTCAATCAAGTTCACGGCGCGTGGCGAGATCAAGCTGTTGGCGACGGTGACGACGGAAACTCCCGAGCCGCGCTTCGTGATCGAGGTGCATGACACGGGAATCGGGATTCCGGCCGACCAGTTGGAGAGGATCTTTTCTCCGTTCGAACAGGCAGACAGTTCGATAACGCGTCGTTTCGGCGGCACGGGCTTGGGACTCGCGATCAGCCGGCACATCGCCCATGGTCTGGGCGGCGAAATCACCGTCGTAAGCGAGCCAGGCCAGGGCAGCATTTTTCGGGTCGTGCTCGCCACGGGGCCGCTGGAGGGTGTTCGCATCCTCGATTCGCCGCCGACCGAGGCCCTCACGTCCGACCAGGGGTCGAAACGCAAAACGGCGACAAAGGTGCGCGCCTCGCGGGTGCTGTTGATTGAGGACGGCGAGAGCAATCGAGCTCTGATCAGCCTGGTGCTGCAAGAGGCGGGAGCCACGGTGGTTTGCGCCGAAAATGGCCAAGTGGGAGTTGAGGCGGAAAGCCGCGAGCAATTCGACGTGATCCTGATGGACATGCAAATGCCCGTCCTGGATGGCTATGGGGCGACACAAAGGCTTCGTGAGCGAGGGTGTAAGCTCCCCATCATCGCGCTCACGGCCCACGCAATGCGGGGCGACCGGGAGAAATGTTTTGCCGCCGGCTGCAGCGGTTATCTCTCGAAACCGATCGACATCGATGAGTTGCTGCGCACGGTCGACGACTCGTTGGGAGAACGGGGAAACACGGCGACGCACGGTCCGGACCATGCCGACGAGGTCATTGCGGAACAAGCCCGGACCGGGGCGCCGGCGGCGATCAGATCGACCTTGCCGACCGAGCGTCCGCAGTTTCGGAAGATTGTCGATGGCTTCGTCGATCGGCTGCAAGCGCGACTTGACGAGATGCGCGCGGCGTACCACCGAGCTGACTGGGACCAACTCGGGGAGCTTGCTCATTGGCTCAAGGGCACGGGCGGGACGATCGGATTCGAGTGCTTTACCGAACCCGCGCGCCGATTGGAGCAGCTTGCAAAGCGGCGTGAAACCGAAGAAATCGAAAAAGGCATTCGAGAACTCGCATCGCTTGCCGAACGGATCGAGGTGCCAACGTGAAAATCGCTTGAGACATGTTTTTGGAAATCTCCGGGCGCGGCAAGCGAGCCGATCAACCAATCGAGCACGCCCAGCGGTTGTCGCCAAAGTCAACGACGGCCTCGAACATCGGCGGCTTATCATCGAGCACCGCGAATCGATGCTCGGCACTAAGAAGGAGGATGATGAGTAGCAACGCGCCGCCGGCAAGTTCCAAGCGAAGAGCACTGCTTTCGGCTTCGCAGCGCTAATTGTGCCCAAGATACCGTTTTGCGAGTTCACATGGCCCGAAACACGTCGTCGATCTGGCTGCGCGGCCGGCCCCGGCCAAGGGCGGTGTGGATCATGGCCAACTCACCCACGTTTTCCAGCGTGACCAGGCCGACAAAAGAACCGGAGTGAACGACGGGAATGGTCGAACAACCTTCCTGGCGCATCCGCTGGAATGTTGCTTCGAGCATCTCCGTGTCTTCGACCGTCGCGCAGCCGGCGCGCATACAATCGGCCACGCGCTGCTGCGCGCCCCCCTTGGCCAGCGCGGCAATTACGTCGGACCGCATCAGCATACCCATGACGCGCCCCTCAACCACGACCGGAAAGTCCTGTTGCGCGCCGGCCAGCAACTCGTCGGAGGCATTCGCCAGGGTGTTGTCGGGCGTGAGCACGCGCACGCGGGTCATCATCGCCTCGCGAACGGGTATTCCGCGAAACAGCGAGCGCATTTGGACCAAGTTTGACTCTTCGTGTGCCCCGACGTAGACGAATAGGGCGATGAACAGCAGGAACGGATTACCGCCGAAGAGCCCCAGGAATCCCAAGAGTATCGCGAGCGCTTGACCGATCGAGGCCGCGACCTGTGTCGAGCGGACGTAGTCGCCCGAGAAGTGGGCCAATAATGCCCGCAGTACCCGTCCGCCATCCATGGGAAACGCCGGCACCAGGTTGAACACGAAGAGTGCAATGTTGATGTACATCAACTGGCTGAAGAAATCGCCGCGTGAGGGCGTCGTCTCCCAACGGGCGAACGCCCCGTGTTGGACCCAGACCACGGCAGCCAACACCACGGCGATCACGAAGTTCACCGCCGGTCCGGCGATCGCGACCCAGAATTCCTGGAGGGGAACCTCGGGGATGCGTTCCAGCCGGGCGACGCCGCCGATGGGCAGCAGGGTGATATCGCGGGTCCGCACGCCGAACCGCCTGGCCGTCAGGGCGTGGCCCAACTCGTGGAGCACGACGCAGCCGAACAGCGCCAGGACGAAGCCGACGCCGCCGATCGCTTCGCCAACGTCCTTGTGCTCCGCGACGTCGGCAAGCACGATCCAGGCGATCAGGATCAGGAACGTCCAATGCACGAAGATCCCGATACCCGCGACTTCGCCCAGTTTCAAGGACCATTTCATCGGGCACTTTCCACTCGCTCTTTTCCGCTACGATCACTTCGCGCTGAGCTTGGTCCATCCAAGCGATCCGTCGTAGAGAGTTGGACAAGGTCCGGTAACCTGCAAATGATCACGGGACACTTGGCGCGGCGGACCACCGCCTCGGCCACGCTTCCCATCAACAGCCGCGACAATCCGGTCCGGCCGTGCGTGCCGACGACGATCGCTTGCACATGCTCTTCGTCCGCCAGCCGCACGATCTCGGTGGCGGGATCGCCCATCAGCCGGCGGTGTTCGCAAACGACACGGGAATCGGCCGGAACGACCGCCGCCAACTCCTCGACCAGGTGTTGCCAGCGCGGTTCCGAGCCCCGCTTGTGGTCCAATCCCGAATCAAAGCTGGATATGCACGGCTCAACGTGGACGATCAGGAGTGATGCCCCAAAACCCATGGCAACCGCCGCGGCGCACGGCAGAACGCCCTGACTTGCTGGCGAATAATCGGTGGCAAAAAGAACCTTGTTCATAGGTTTGATCTCCATTGTACCTATGCCACCGACCGAAAGCGATCCGGGAGAGGCTGGCGGCGTTCATCGCCAGCAACCGGCCTATTCACCACACGATAGTTCTTGTTCCGCTTTCAGCCAGAACTCGACTCCGTCTCCGTCCGGCATCCCGGCCGCCGCCCAAATTTGGTAGGCACGCAGCCGGATCACATCCTCGGAGACGGGCTTGCCATTGGAGGCATGGCCGCCAGGACCAGGTGCAACGGCCGCCTTGACCTTGGTCGTTTGCCTGGTTGACACCGGTTTTGTCAAGGTTGCGGTGCTCTTGCTCATGACTTCACTCGCTTTCGTGTTAAAGGTACAAAATGGGTCAACCAATCCTTGCCGATGATCTTCTGGAGCGCCGAATGGAAGTAACCTGCCAATGTCCTCCGCTGCCCAATCGCCTCGCAAAATACCGAGCGCGCCCTCACGAAATGGTACGCCGGCAAACCGCGCCCCCAATTCAGTTCATAGATGGCCGTGCTGGTATGGATAGCGGCAGGCCTGGGCGGTTTCCCTTCCATCACCTGAAACGTGTTCCGGCTGATTCGTACCTCGAGCGTCGATTCGAGCTCGTCCGAGAGCGCTGGAACCTCGCTCCGATTGCCGTCAAGGGGCCCACCGAAGAATTCGATCACGTGAGGAGTATTGGACATCGCAGTAACCCTTCAATCACGGGAAATTCGCGCCATTGCAATTGCGCCTTGGTGATGCACTTTTCGTGCCAACCGCCTCACTAGCAAGCTAAACGGTGGAAAGGGCCTTGCTACGACTCCGGATGGTTCCATCGCGACACAGCGACTGTGCGATTCGGCACACCTGGCGAAATCCTCATTGGTTGCGCGAAACGGCGCAAAAAGAAGCCCCGGATTCGCACTCCGGGGCCCGGGGAGAGGCTGAATTGCGCGCCGTTCGGGCAAGGTCTCGAACCGTCGCCTCGCGGCCTTCCGCCCACCCATCGAGCGGAACTTGAGACGGCCGAAGCCTCGTTCAAGCTGCACGCCCCGACCGACAGGTCCTCGCTTTACCTTGTTGCTGCCGGCGTATCTCGCGCTCGGCAGAGTTGCTCTCATTGGAGCTTCGAGGAAATCGGACCTGCCCGCCTCTCCCAACCGACCCAGAGGAAACGTGCCGACACAGAACCAAGGCGCCGGGCGTTGCTGGGCGTCCCATGACACCCCGCCCGCTCCAGGTCGTCCATGGCGGGTTCCGGCCGCTACAGCAACCCGGAGATCCTGGGCTCCTCACCCTTCCTCCATCTTTCTATACGCGGCTCCGACGTGCGGGGTCGCGGAATTCTCGCGGTGCGAAAAACAAATTGCTTCCTCGCCGGGGTCGGCTGCGGGCTGGACTTCCTTCTGGTTGACGCCCGCGACGCGTGCTCAACTTGTTTTCTTACACTTCCGAGCCGCGTACAACGTCGCCGCGGCGAGGCATCCAACACCGACCACCGAGTATACGACCTTGAATACGTGCGGAAAAACGGCTCCAGGCTCAAAGCACTCCATGAAGCCAAAGGTGCAATAAGCTGCCACGAGCAAGGACAGAACGATTGCGCCAATCTTTTTCATTATCACCTTGCTTCCGGCCCGTGGCCCGGTAACTTGCAGATCATCACGGGACACTTGGCGCGGCGGACGACTGCTTCGGCCACGCTCCCCATCAAAAGCCCCAGCGAGCCGGTCCGGCCGTGCGTGCCGACCACGATCAGGTTCACGTGCTCTTCGTCGGCGAGTTGCACAATTTCCTGGGCCGGATCACCCATCAGCAGGCGGTGCTCACAAGATACGCTGGAGTCGGCGGGCATGACCGTCACCAGTTCCTTGACCAGTGTTTGCAAGCCGGGCTCCGAGACTCCGCTGTAGCCCACCCCCATGCAATAGCTGGGCAGGCGCTCGTCAACGTGCGCAATCAAGAGCGACGCACCCAATCCCTTGGCCAGGGCCGTCACCCAGGGCATGACACCCTCGCTGGCGGGCGAATAATCGGTCGCAAACAAAACCTTCGGCGTACTCATTCGATCGACCTACTTGGCGATTAGGAGCGCAGCCGGGAATTCAACGCGTTCAACTCCGAGACCACCAGCGACATTTCGCTCGGCTGCAAGAGGCGATCGGTGTGGCGTTCGACATGCGCCGATAGCCGTTCGATGTCCTTGGCCTGTTGGTGCAAGAGCGCCAACAATTCGCCGAGGAACTGTCGCAGCTCCGCCGGCCGCGCGCAGAGCCCGGCATCCGCTTCGGCATGAGGCTCGCCCGGTGTGCTGAAGTGCGCGACCCGTGGCCTGACGATCTTGAACCAATCATCAAACCGCAAGCGGACTGCGTCGGTATGCGTACCCGCCTGGAACAGAATTTCGCCTTCGACCTTCATCGTCTCGTCCATCAGCACTTCGACGTTCTTCCAGTGCCGCAAGGGAGGCGTGGCCCCCGGTTCACAATCGGGAAAATGCCGTTCGATCTCCGCTTCCGTCGCCAGTCGCACATCGTGTGCCTTGAGGATCTGGCGGACGCTTTCGGTGAGCACGCAACGGCTGGCTGGCAGAACCAACTCGACGGGTTGGCCGTCGACGATCGCGATCACCGTCTTGGCGACTCGGTGGCCGCTGACATGCTCGCGTTGCGCGACGCGCTGCGACGTATAAGCGTCGTCATGGTGTCGTTCCTGAAAGGGCACGCCCCTCGCTTCCAGCATATTTCGGACCCAGGTTGTGGCGATCATGGCTATACCTCCTGAAATACAAGTATGGATTTCCGCCGTGCTCACGATAGGTCGAGACCACCGCGTCGTCGGACGTCAGCGCCTGGATAGCGCCGGCGGCGACGGCTTCTTCGCCGATATAAAGATGCAGGAAGCCCTGGATCTTGCCCCGTGTGTAGAGCTCGGCCGACTTCTCCTCAAAACGGCGGATCAGCAGCATCTGGCGCAGCAACTCGAGGCCGTGGCCGCGGTCCAGCGACAGCGGCGCGGACGATACGCTCGTCGACGTCTCGGGGGTCATGGTGCTTTGCCTTCCTATCGAAACGGTTCGCCGATGTACTGATTGGACGGGACTCATCCCTGCCGGGCTCACCTACAACTTCGCTTCCGAAAGCGCCTTGAACAGCAGTTGCCAGTGGGCCATCACCGTGTGGTGGTGCCGTTTAACCCGCTCGTGGGCCTGACGCTGTTGCTCGTGTTTGTCGGCTTCCTTCTGGTGTTCGCGGGCCAGGCCAAGCAGTTCCTCGCCCTGTTGGCCCTGTTCGTACCCGGCCAACGCATGCTCGTGCTTGGCCGGATCCTGCCCGCACAGGCGGATCGCCCCGGCATGCACTTGCAACCCTCGCTGGTGCTCGCGCAGCGCCGATTCCAGCTTTTTCAGCTCGCCCAGGGCCGCATTGAGCTCTCCTTCCCAGATACGAATGTCTTCGTGCCAGTGGGCTTCGTCGCTTGACCAGAGGCCGTGGTCGTGGTGCATCTTTGTGTGTGTCATGGGTGTCATGATTTTTTCTCCTCGTCTAGGTTAGCGTAAGTCAGTTCAACTCGTCGGGATTCGCTGTGTCGAGGCCGCCGGTTCGTAGGATTCCAAGGTCGAGGTGTCGCCTTCAGGCAGCCCCAGCTCGCGCGCTTTGAGCACGCGGCGCATGATCTTTCCGGCGCGGTTCTTGGGCAGAACGTTCACGAACGACAGTTCCTTGGGAGCCACCGCCGCTCCGAGCCGCACGCGGGCAAAGGCCAGTAGCTCGCGGTTCAACGCCTCGCTTGCTTGGAAGCCCGGCTTGAGCGACACGAACGCCTTCACGATTTCGAGCGCCACCGGGTCCGGCTTTCCGATCACGCCCGCCTCGGCCACTGCCGCGTGCTCCATCAGGATGCTCTCGACCTCGAACGGCCCGATCAGGTGCCCGGAGGTCTTGATCACGTCGTCCTTGCGCCCGACGAACCAGAAGTAACCGTCGCGATCGCGCTTGGCCAGGTCGCCGGTCAGGTAGTAGCCGCCCGCAAAGCACCGTTGGTAGCGTTCGGGCTCGTTCCAGTAGCCGTGAAACATCGAAGGCCAGCCAGGCCGCAAGGCCAGTTCGCCTTGCACGTCGGGCTGGTCGATCACCTCGACGCGGCCGTCTTCGCTCACACCGACGATTACCGCTTCAATGCCCGGCAGCGGCCGGCCCATCGACCCGGGGCGGATGTCCATAGCGGCGTAGTTGGCGATCATGATGCCGCCCGTCTCGGTCTGCCACCAATTGTCGTGGAACGGCAACCCGAACGCCTCGCGGCCCCATACCACCGCCTCGGGGTTGAGCGGTTCGCCGACGCTGGCCAGGAACCGCAAGCTGCCCAGGTCGTAACGGCGCGCCACATCGACCCCGGCGCGCATCATCATGCGGATGGCGGTGGGCGCCGTGTACCACACGCTGACGCGCTGTTCATGAACGATCCGATACCAGCGGTCGGCCTCGAAATCGCCCTCGTCGATGATCGAGGTCACGCCGTTGGTCAAGGGTGCGATGATGCCGTACGAGGTGCCTGTCACCCAGCCGGGATCGGCTGTACACCAGAAGATGTCGTGGTCGTGCAGGTCCAGGGCCAAACGGCCGGTCGTGTGGTGGGCCACGACGGCGTTGTGGACGTGGATCGCCCCCTTGGGAGTGCCGGTCGTGCCGCTGGTGAAGTGCAAGAGCGCCATGTCGCTGGGCTGGGTCGGCTCGATCGTGAACCGCGGGCTGGCCGCCCCCATGAGTTGCCCGTAATCATGCGTCTCCGGCACGCAGGTCGGCCCGCGATCGTCGCCGACCAGCAATACATGCTCCAATGCCGGCAGGGACGAACGTAACGGGGCCACCTTGCGGTGATAGAGCATCTCAGTGGTCACCAGCACGTTGGCCTGGCCAATTTCTAATCGGGCGCGGATCGGCTGGGGGCCGAACGCGGAAAAGAGGGGGCAGAAGATGCTGCGGTTCTTCAGCGAGCCCAACGCCGCCACGTAGAGCTCGGGGATGCGCCCGGCCAGCACGTACACGCGGTCGCCGGGACCAACTCCGAGGCCTCGAAGGACATTAGCGAAGCGATTGGTGAGCTCGCCCAGGCGACGATACGTGATGTCTTCCGTGGCCGCCGTCTTCCCAATCCAACGAAGGGCCACCCGATCTCCGAGCCCACCGGCGGCGTGGCGGTCGACCGCCTCGTGGGCGATATTGAGCCCGCGGCCTCCTGGCAGCCCATCCAGCCCACTACGGGCGTCATCCCAGGAGAAGACGGATCGCATCTGGCCATAGTCGAGCAGGTTGGGAATGACCTTCCATTCGTGGGACGACTTGCTGATGATCGGCCAGGGCATGGGATTCCGCGCTCGGATGAAGGGCATTCGTTCGTGGCCGCGCCGTGTTCTCACAGCGTGACGGTTGAGTTGCTTCGCAGTTTCCGTGCCAATCCGCGCTACGTCGCCGTTCCGCGACGATTCCCGCCTCATACCCTCGCGCCGGTCGTTCATCCGTCGGAGCGGAACCGCCACTGAACCGCCACTCAAGTCGGGCGACCAGCTTGAAAGCGTGCGGCGTGGATGCGCAGCGCGCGATTCCGCACGCGCCGCGCGTGCAGCATTGCCCTCGCGCTCAGCGAGCGGGTGGTCACATGCGATGAAACGCCCCACTTCCAACGGTTGGTCCGCAGTCCGCAGGTTCCAAGGGCCAAGATCTCGCTGAATTGGCACCAATCGTGCAAGTTGAATTCTAACGACGGTTGTCAATCCTCGTGGACCAACTCATCTCGGCGGCTTGCGCACTCAGGAGATTTCATCATGAAAACCGACTCGAAACTACGGCATGACGTGCTCGACGAATTGCAGTGGGACCCAGGCATCGACGCGAACGAAATTGGCGTGTCTGTCAAGGAGGGTGTGGTGACGCTCACCGGCGATGTTTCACGCTACGGCGAGAAATTGGCTGCCGAACGGGTCGTCAAGCGAGTGTACGGCGTGAAGGCCGTCGCCAACGATCTGCGCGTCCGCATTCATAGACCGATGCAACGGACCGACCCTGAGATCGCCGCGGCGGCTCTGCACGTGCTCAAGTGGGACAGTTCGATTCCCGCCGAGCGGATCACGGTCACCGTCCGCGACGGGCACGTCATTCTGGAAGGGACCGTCGAAGGTCAATTCCAAAAGGAAGCGGTGGGCTGTGCCGTGCGTAACCTGGTGGGGGTAAGGGACGTGACCAACTCCATCCACGTGCAGATCCTGCCAACCCGGGCGGAAGTCAAGGATCAGATCGAGGCCGCGTTCCTGCGCAGCGCCGAGATCGACGCGCGACGGGTAAGCGTCGATACGCACGATGGCCAGGTCGTATTGCGCGGTCACGTCCGTTCCTGGGCCGAGCACAACGAGGCCGAGCGCGCCGCCTGGGCCGCGCCGGGCGTAGGGACTGTGAAAAATGAAATCGTCGTGACTCCCTAAATCGGACGCCGACCACGTGGACGGACGCCGGGGATCTCGGGTTTCATGGCAGTTTGAAAGACCGTAGGGTGGGCACCGCCCACCATGATTCGACCATGATACGATGCTGGTGGGCAATACAAGACTAATTCTTACCCAGGGATGTTCCTTAGGAGAACAGGCACTGCCCGCTCGGACGGTCGCCCAGGGGTATTGGATTCAGCGGCAGATTGAAAGGACCAAAGCACCATGACTGCGTACAAACCATCTTCGGAATTGATGGCGGAAGCTTTCGAGCGAGCTCGCGAGCAATGGCGCGACCGCGCACGGGAGGAGCGAGCTGTTGCCCCAGCCGTTGCCGTCAAAGCGCCACCGGCTTGCACGATTGCAATCAGCCGCGAGAGAGGAACGGGAGGTGGGGCCATCGCTCGGGTGGTCGGCGAGAAGCTCGGCTGGCCCGTCTACGACCGGGAGTTGCTCGAGCGGATTTCCGACGAAACGGGGCTGCGGACGGATCTGCTGGAAAGCCTTGACGAAAAGCGGTCGCACTGGCTCGTGGAAGCGATGGAAGCGTTCGGCGGCGTGCGGACGATTAGCGGACCGACGTATGCCCACAGGCTCGCGGAATGCATGTTGGCGTTGTCGGCGCACGGGCACTCGGTGATCGTCGGCCGTGGCGCGACGGGTGTGTTGCCTTCCGCGACGACGCTTCGCGTCCGATTCTGCGCACCGCTCGAAGTCCGCGTCGGGCGATTGTGTCAAACGCTGGGGATGTCGGAATCGACGGCGCGGCACCACATCGACAAGATCGATCGCGACCGGGCAGCCTTCGTCCAGCAGCATTTCGGCGGCGACGTGAACGACGTCCACCGCTACGACCTGGTGATCAACACGGCCCGTTTCTCGACCGAACAAGCGGCCGAGATCGTCGTCGCCGCCCTGCGCCAACTGGAAGCCCAAGTTCAAGCCAATTCAACACCAAGATGAGATCATTCACGAACAACTCCGTCGAACCACGGCAGGCGCTGATCGAGTCGTTGCGCCGCAAGGGGATCACCTCCGAAGCGGTGCTCGATGCGATGGGCCGCGTGCCTCGTGAGC
>DATLQY010000935.1:0-2910 GCA_035534975.1 Pirellulales bacterium | reverse complement strand
GACCAGGGTTACACCGCGTTGTTGGAAGACCTTTCGCAGCGGGGCATGCTGGGCAACACGCTGGTTTGCAATTTGCAGGAATTCGGTCGCACTCCGCGGGTGAATCCCGCCGGCGGGCGCGACCACTGGCCGCAGTGCTGGACTTCGTACTTCGCGGGCGGCGGCGTGCAGGGGGGCCGAGTCGTCGGCCGTAGCGATGCGATCGGCGGCGTACCGGCCGAGCGGCCCGTCGAACCGGCGGAAGTCGTCGCGACGGTTTACCGCAGCCTGGGGCTGGACCTTGAGACCAAGCTGCCGGGCCCCCAATCGCGTCCGTTCCCGCTGGTCGACTTCGGCAAGCGCGAAATCGAGGAGTTGTTCTGATTCTTCCTACTGACGCTGAACGGAGGGCACCATGCTGGTATACAAAGCCATGTACAAGTTCCTCGACGACGAGGGCTTCGTCCACGGTGAGGTCCTTGATTTCCCAGGTGCGATCACCTGCGGTCGCGACCTTAAATCGACTCGTACTTTGCTGGCGAGCGCGCTTGCCGATATGGCTGAGACGTACCTGATTGAAGGAAAGCCATTGCCCAAACCTGCTGCGACCAACACGGATCCCGAATCGGATATTGAAGAGCCCATTTACCTCCTGCTGACGGGTGCGAATCAAGTGGCCGTTGTCCCGCAGCCGGTGGAATCGTGAAACTAACCGAATTGCAGAAGCACTTGCGGCGCCATGGCTGCCGGTTGGTGCGTGAGGGACGTGCGCATTCAATTTGGGAAAATCCCGTCAATGACGTGCAAACCTCCGTCCCACGGCATCGCGAAGTGTCGCGATTCATGGCGGCGCGTATCTGCAAGCAGCTAGACATTCCAGTTCCGGGCCTATGACGCCGCCGGATACGGCAAATACATTTACGCCGAATTCCCTGAACCACCGCTATCGCCAGCCGACGCCGAACTGGCGCGGCAGTTCGTGCCTGGAGCCGGTTGAAAGCGTGAAGTATATCTATACCCGCGCGTCATGGAATGGGAGTTCGGGCCAGCACTTTCAGCGGCTTACGAAGCGGCGTATAATGGCAACTCGCACCATCGCTCCCTGAACGAGAGGGTCGGCTCCGAATGTTCGTTCGTCATCTGCAATGCTTTTCCGTTGCGTTCGTGGCCTTCGCGACCTGCATCGCGTCGCACGCCCTCGCCGCCGATTCGCTGATGCTGCTCCCCGCCGAGATCAAGCTCTCCGGCTCGGAGGCGCGCCAGAGGCTGGTGGTCGAACAGGTGCGCGACGGCCACTTCATCGGCCAATCGACCGAAAGCGTATCGTTCGAGTCGAGTAACCCGGCGGTCGTGGCCATCGAGGAGGGCGAGGCGCGCCCCAAGGCCAATGGGCAGGCGACGATCACCGCCAAGGCGGGCGACCGCTCGGCAACGGCCACGGTCACGGTGGATGGCCTGGAAAAGCCGTTCCGCTGGAACTTTCGCAACCACGTCGAAAGCGTGCTTGCCAAGAGTGGCTGCAGCTCCGGCGCCTGCCACGGGGCGCAGGCCGGCAAGAACGGCTTCAAACTTTCGCTGCGCGGTTACGACCCGCTGGGCGACTTCCATACGATCACTCGCCAGGCCCGCGGCCGGAGGCTCGTGCCCAGCGATCCAGGGCGGAGTTTGATCCTGACCAAGCCCTCGGGCGGCGTGCCGCACAAGGGCGGCCTGCGTTTCCGGCCCGGCTCGCTCGACTACCGTGTGATCGCCGACTGGATCGCCGCCGGCACTCCCGGCCCGAAGGACGACGACCCCAGGCTGGTTCGGCTTGAGATTCTGCCGGCCGCCGCCGTGCTCAAGCCCGAGATGACGCAACAGCTTATCGTCGTGGCCCACTTCGACGACGGCCACACGGAGGACGTCACACGCTGGGTGAAGTACACCTCGACCAACGAGTCGGTGGCCCAGGTCGACGAGCAAGGGCAGGTTCGCGTGATGGGTTACGGCGAGGGAGCGATCACGGGATGGTACTTGAGCCGCGTGGTCATTGCGACGGTCACTTCGCCGTTCGCCACGGCCGTGCCGCCGGAGTTGTTCGCGAAAGCCGAGCGCCGCAATTTCATCGACGAGTTGGTGCTGGCGAAGCTCGCCAGCTTGAACATCCCCCCCTCGCCGCAGGCCGACGACGCCGAGTTCCTTCGCCGGACATTCATCGACACGATCGGCGTCTTGCCGACGGCCGACGAGGCCCGCGCGTTCCTGGCCAATCCGTCGGCCGAGAAGCGCGATAAGCTGATCGAGTCGCTCTTGGCCCGCGGCGAATTCGTCGACTACTGGGCCTACCAATGGTCCGACCTGCTCCTGGTCAACAGCGAACGGCTGCGGCCGGCGGCCATGTGGGCCTATTACTCCTGGATTCGCAACCAGGTCGAGGCGAACACACCCTGGGACGAGTTGGCAAGGCGGGTCGTGACGGCCAAGGGGAGCACGCTCGAGAACGGGGCCGCGAACTTCTTCGTGCTGCACGAGGACCCACTTGAGATGTCGGAGACCACCACGGTGGCCTTCCTCGGCATGTCGATCAACTGCGCGCGCTGCCACAACCATCCACTGGAAAAGTGGACCAACGACCAGTACTACTCGATGGCCAATCTCTACGCCCGCGTGCGGCTCAAGACCGCGCCGGGCGACGGCAACACGATCGTCTTCTCGGCCACGGAGGGCGAGTTGGTGCAGCCGCTCTCGGGCAAACCCCGGCCGCCGACGCCGTTGGACGGCGAGCCCTTGCCTATGGCATCGCCCGTCGACCGCCGCGAGCACCTGGCCCAGTGGCTCACGTCGCCCGGCAATCCCTACTTTGCCCGCGCGATCACCAACCGCGTCTGGGCCAACTTCATGGACGTGGGCCTGGTCGAGATGGTCGACGATATGCGGCTCACCAACCCGGCC
>DATLQY010000934.1:0-4930 GCA_035534975.1 Pirellulales bacterium | reverse complement strand
GAACTCGAGGCGACGGCCCTGAGCGACCCGTACTTCATCGAGCGCAAACTGTACCCGAACGTCGACTTCTACTCGGGCATCATCTACCGCGCCATGGGCATACCAGTTCAGATGTTCACAGTGCTGTTCGCCATCGGGCGGCTGCCTGGCTGGATTGCCCACTGGAAGGAAATGCACCAATCGCCGACGAAAAAAATCTGCCGTCCCAGGCAGATTTACACGGGGCCCGTCAAACGAGAAATTGCGCCGCTGGAAAAGCGGTAAAGCGGCCAACAATGTCATGCCGTCAGCCAGTCATCCAGCCGCAGGCCGGGGATTTTCTTGAAGTCCCGGACGTTGTGCGTAACCAGGGTCAAATCATAGATCAGAGCGACTGATGCGATCATCAGATCGACGGACGGCACCTCGATGCCGTTCCGCCGCATTTGGATTCGGATTTTTCCAAACTCGTCCGCGCAATTTCGATCGAAGTCGAGCACGCGCACCTCTTGAAAAAGCAATTCATCAATGCCGGCCAAAAGGGGCGCCTGATCGGGCCGATTGTGCGCCCAGACGAACACTTCGGCCAGCGCGACACTCGCTGTGTACAATCTGCCGGAATACTGGAAGAAGCGGTGGGCCAACCCCGAGGGGCGGCGGAAATGATTGGAGATGATATTTGTGTCCAGAAGAAAACTCATTCCGAGACCTCCCGTGATGCCTCCTGCTTGCGGCTCTTGTAGATCTCCTCCAAAATACGATCGTCTTCCTCAGTCCATGAATCCGCCAAAAGCCCCGCCGTCGTACTAGGGCTGCCGGGCTGCCACCCCGGCGGTGGTCCGGGCAAGCTTGTTTTCGGCCCCGTGATTTTGACCTGAATTTCAACCTCTTGACCCTCGGCCACACCGAGGTCTTCGTCGATTTCAATGGTCCTACCGCGGACCCTGCCGTGAAGTGTCTTGGTCATGGTTATGGTCGATACTCTCTTGGTTGTCTTGCTTTATCGCGGTCTTGCTTTATCGCGGTCATCCCCGCAGGCAGTATAACAGCGCGGATCCGTGCCGAAAAGCAATTCATGTTCGCCCAGATGCCGGGCTTTATCGGCCCGACCGCTTGGTTTACATTGGTAACTTGTGTTCCGGCGGGTTAAGTGCCCGCGAATCTGGAAAGCCGGACCTACGATCTGGAGCGATCGCGTTGATGCGTTTTGTTTTGTTCCTGGTTAGCTGTTGCGGAGCGGCATTGGTCGCGGCCGTCGAACCGGCCTATGATACCGACGAGCCGGCCTACGGTGCCGCCGAGCGCGGCCACTGGTCGTTCCAGCCGCGCTCGCGACCGCGGCCGCCGGAAATCGACGATCCGGCAGACCGCGTTTGGGCGGTCAATGAGATCGACGACTTCGTACTGGCGAAGCTCAACGACGCCGGCATGAGACCAGCGCCCGAGGCCGACCGCCGCACGCTGGCCCGCCGCGTCTACTTCGACCTCATCGGCCTCCCGCCCACGCCCGCGGAACTGACGGATTTCCTCGCCGACCCGTCGCCCCACGCCTATGAGTCGCTCCTCGAGCGGTTGTTGGCCAGCCCACAATACGGCGAGCGATGGGGCCGGCACTGGCTCGACGTCGTCCGTTACGCTGAAACCGAAGGCTTCGAATACGACAACCCACTCGGCGGGACCTGGCGTTACCGCGATTACGTCGTGCAGGCCTTCAACGACGACCTGCCCTTCGACCGGTTCGTCCGCCAGCAAATCGCCGGCGACGAATTGCCGGGCGACGACCCCTCGCGCCTGGTCGCGGCCGGGTTCCACCGCTTGGGTCCGGTACGCCGCAACGCCGGCAACCAACGGGTCGCCGGCAGCCGCAACGAGGTATTGACCGAGGAGACGAACGCCGTCGGCGCGGTGTTCCTGGGGCTCACCATCGGCTGCGCCCGCTGCCACGACCACATGTTCGATCCGATCCGGCAGGCCGACTACTACCGGCTCGAAGCGTTCCTGGCCGCGGCGCAGGAGCGAAACGTTTCGCTGGCCAGCCCCGAGGAACTGGCCGCGTGGAAGGCTCGCACCGACGAGGTCCAGGCCGAATGCAAGAAACTCAAGCAATTGCTCGATGCGGCGCCGAGTGAGCAGAAGCCGTCGTTTGAGGCTCAGATCGAAGCGGCCGAGTCACAGTTACCCTCCCCGCTGCCGGAAATCTGCACCGTCGAGAACCGTTTGGCCGAACGGACGCCGATCCACGTTCTCGGGCGCGGCGATTCGGATCATCCGGGCGAAATGGTCGGCATGCGTGCGCCGGGCGTGCTGTTGCCGGAAGGAACGCCCGACTTGCCGGCCGACACGGCGAACCCGCGAACCCGCCTCGCCGACTGGCTCACCGAGGCGGCGCATCCATTGACGGCGCGGATGTTCGTCAACCGCGTCTGGCAGTACCACTTCGGCCGCGGCATCGTCGCGACGGCCAACGATTTCGGCGTCAATGGCGACCGGCCGAGCCATCCCGAGTTGTTGGATTGGCTGGCCAATCGGTTCATCGACCAAGGATGGAGCGTCAAATCGTTGCACCGCGTGATTCTGCTCAGCCGCGCGTACCGCCAGGCCTCGCGCCCGGCCGACGAGCCGGTGGGCCGCCAGCGCGATCCCGAAAACCGCCTGCTGTGGCGGGCCAACCGCCGGCGACTTGAGGCCGAGGAGCTGCGCGACGCGATGCTGTCGGTGGCGGGCGTGCTGAACCTGAAGGCCGGTGGACCAAGTGTCGTCGTGCCGGTCGACCGCGACCTGGTTGAGTTGCTCTACAAGCCGCGACAGTGGGCGGTGACTCCCGACGCGGCCGAGCACCGGCGGCGATCGGTGTACTTGTTGGCCAAGCGCAACCTGCGGCTGCCGTTCATGGAAGTATTCGACCAGCCTGACACGCAAACCAGTTGTGCCCGCCGTGAGTCGAGCACTCACGCGCCGCAGGCGCTCGAACTCACCAACGGCAAGCTGTCGAATGAATTGGCCGCGGCACTGGCCGAGCGGCTGGCGCGCGAGGCGGGCACCGACCCGGCGCGGCAGGTCGAGTTGGCGTTCGCGCTCGTAGCGGGCCGGCCGCCGAACGAAGTCGAGCGTCGGCAGTCGCTGGAATTCCTCCGCGAACAACCGTTGGTGGAGTTCGCGCTGGCGATGTTCAACCTGAACGCGTTTTTGTACGTGGATTGAAATGCCCGTGGGGCAGGTTTCCAACCTGCCATGGCAACCCCACGAGAAACAACAGACCATGCCGCAACACATCCGCCCGATCAGCACGCGCCGCGACTTCCTATCCCATGCCTTCTGCGGCTTCGGCACGCTGGCGCTGGCGGCACTGCTCGACGGCGAGCGCGCGCGTGCGGCGACGCGGAACCCCCTGTCGCCCAAGCCGCCGCACCTGTCTACCGCGCCGGCCAAGGCGGTGATCTTCCTGTTCATGGCTGGAGGCCCCAGCCACGTCGAGACCTTCGATCCCAAGCCGCTCTTGAACCGGCTCGACGGCCAGCCGAGGCCGACGCAATTCGGCGAGGCGAAGTACCAGTTCATCGCCAAGGACGCCAGGTTGTTGGGCACGAAACGCCGCTTCGCCAAACACGGCCAAAGTGGCGTCGAGATTTCCGATCTGTTTCCGCAAACGGCCCAGTGTGCCGACGACCTGGCCGTGGTCCGTTCCTGCCATGCGGACATGGTCGTCCATTCGGCGGCCCAGTACCAGTTGTTCAGCGGCCGGACTTTGCCCGGCTTTCCGAGCATGGGTTCGTGGTTCGTGTACGGACTGGGTTCCGAAAGCGACTCGCTGCCGGCCTACGTGGTACTGCCCGACCCGCACGGCGCGCTCGAAGCCGGCCAACCGATGTACTCCAATGGCTTCTTGCCGGCCGTCTATCAGCCGACCATGCTGCGCGGCGGCGAGCGCCCCTTGCGGAACCTCGACCTGCCTTCAGGAGTCTCGGGTGAAACAAGGCGGCGGACCATCGAGCTGGTCCGCGACCTGAACCGGGCCACGCTCGAAGCGGGCGACGACGAGCTTTCCGCCCGCATCGGCGCCTACGACCTGGCCTTCAAAATGCAGACCGAGGCGCCGGAAGTGTTCGAACTTTCGCGTGAGACCGCGAGTACGCTCGATCTGTACGGCGTGGGCCGGGAGCCGACCGACGACTACGGCCGCCGCTGCCTCTTGGCCCGGCGGCTGGTCGAGAAAGGGGTGCGGTTCGTGACGGTCGTCTCGGGCGGCGGGGCGGGCAACATGCAGTGGGACGCCCACGGCGATATCGAGGAGAACCATCTGCGGATGGCCGCCCAGACCGATAGGCCGGTCGCCGGCCTTCTATCCGACTTGAAGCGGCGAGGACTATTGGACTCGACTTTGGTGCTTTGGGGCGGCGAGTTCGGCCGCTCGCCCGAGGCGCAAGGGGGCAAAGGACGCGACCACCACAACCTGGGCTTCACGATGTGGCTTGCCGGCGGTGGCGTGCGCGGCGGGCGCGTGGTCGGCGCCACCGACGAAATCGGCCTGCGGGCCATCGAACGGCCCTGCCACTTCCGCGACCTCCACACCACGATCTTGCGGCAACTCGGCCTCGATCAGGACGCTTTGAGCTACCTGCACTTGGGCCGAAAGGAACGGCTCACCGAGGTACAGGGTGAGGTGATCGAGGAGTTGGTCGCAGGATAACAATGGTTGGTGCCTACGACCGGACGGATGCAGGCAGAGGCGCCCGAAGTATTCGGCCTTTCACAGACGACCCGCGACACGCTCGATCCCGACCGGGTGGAACGCCCACCCGTCAACTCCAGGCTTGACATCGCCCCATTGAGGGGGTTCTAATCCACCGTTGGAACGCGGAAAAGCCACAGTAAAGGATTGGGTCGCTAAGTGGCGCAAGACGATGACATCGCGGACGATGTGATCCCCGGCAGCTTGAAAAGGTCCAAGTCG
>DATLQY010000933.1:0-14119 GCA_035534975.1 Pirellulales bacterium | reverse complement strand
CGGAGTGTAAACTACGGGCACGTGAGTCTGATCATTCCCGGAGTGAAAGGAGTGTTGGCGATGAACGAGAACCGAAAGGTGATTTGTCCGGAATGTGAAAGCGGTTGGACCCGGCGGGAGTTCGTGCGTTCTCTCGGCACGGCGGCGGTGGCGGCGAGCGTGGCGCCTTTGGCCGCGAGTTTGCGTCCGGCCGCGGCGTCGCCCACTTCGGCCAGCGCGGCCGAAACCTCCGCCAAGCGTTTGTACGAATCGCTCTCGGCCGATCAGCGGAAGGCGATTTGCTTTCCCTTCGACCACCCGTTACGGCACAAGATCAACGCCAACTGGGCGATCACCGAACCGAAGATCGGCGACTTCTTCACCAAGGAGCAGCAAGTCACGATCGACGAGATTTTCCGCGGCGTGACCAGCCCCGACGGCTACGAGCGGTTCCTCAAGCAGATGGATGACGACGACGGCGGCGTCAGCCAGTACCATGTGGCCCTTTTCGGCGAGCCGGGCAGCGGCGGGTTCGAATTCGAAATGACCGGCCGCCATCTCACGATCCGCGCCGACGGCGACAGCGTCGAAAACGCGGCCTTTGGCGGGCCGATCATCTATGGCCACGGCGAAGGCGACGGCACGAAGGGGCTGCCCGGCAATGTTTTCTACTACCAGACCAGGAAGGCCAACGAGGTATTCGCGGCGCTCGATGGCAAGCAGCGTGAAAAGGCCCTGCTGACCCAGGCACCACGCGAGGACCAGGTGGATGTGCAGGGGGCGGCGGGCAAGTTCCCAGGCATCGCCGTGGGCGAGCTGTCCGGCGACCAGAGGGGCCTGGTCGAGGAGGTGATCAAGGTGATCCTGGCCCCCTATCGCCAGGAAGACGTCGACGAAGCGCTGGCCGTGCTCAAGGCCGAGGGGGGCCTTGAAAAGCTGCACGCCGCCTTCTACCAGACGGGCGATTTGGGCAACGACCACGAGTGGGACATCTGGCGTCTTGAAGGGCCGGGCTTCGTCTGGCACTTCCGCGGCTCGCCGCACGTCCACACCTACGTGAACATCGCCAAGCCGAAGACGGCGTAGTTTCGAACGTGGGGCAGGTTTTCAACCTGCCATACCGTTTTATGGCAGGTTAGAAACCTGCCCCACGGATGTCGAGGGTCAAAACCATGCTCGCGCTGTCATGGTTCGTCGCGGTGCTGGAAATCGGCGCGGCCTTGGCCGCCGAGCCGGCGACGGCAACTGGGCCGGTATCGACGGACGATCTGCATGGACATGCCGAGCATTTCGTACAGGCCGACCGCATCGAACGCGCGATCACGGCCTTGGACGACGACCATTTCAGCGTGCGCGCAGCGGCCGAGCGGCGGTTGCTCGAAATCGGCGCGCCGGCCTTGCCCGCGCTGCGCACGCGGCGAGAAGGCGCGTCGCACGAAGTCAGCTTCCGCGTCATCAGGATCGCCGACCGGATCTCGCAAGCCGCCTTGTCGGCCGATTTCGAGCGACTCGCGGCGCAAGAGGTCGACTTCAAGATCGACTTGGACCAGGGGATGTGGCTGGTCGCCCGGATCGGCAATCCGCTCGTGCGGCGCGAAGAGCTGAGCGGGCAACTCGACGCCTTGGCTTCCGCCGTCCGCCAGCAACTGGGCGACGACGTCGATCCGGCGAAGGCCGATCCCGCGCAAGTCGTCGAGGCGCTGCGCGCCGCACTCTTCGGCGACGAAGGTTTCAAAGGAGTGATGGTCGGCGAGAGCCCCGATAACAGCTCGCTGGAGTTGGCGCTTCGCACGAAGCGTGGTTTGCCGATCACGCTTTCGCACGTGGTCGTCGCGGTGGCCGAACGGCTGCGCGTGCCCATCGTCGGGCTGACTCTCCCCAACCACCGTTACATGGTCATGTACGACGGCTCACGCGCGCCCGCGGGCTTCGACCGCGGCGACATCATATTCGACCCGTACAACGGCGCGCGCGTCGTCCCGCGCGAAACGCTTGCCCAGGCGATCCGCCTCGCCAACGGGCGGATCAATCTCGAGCAGTACATCGTCCCTTGTCCGAAACGCGCCACGCTGGTGCGCATGCTGGAAAACCTCCGCGTGGATTACAGTCGCGTCGGTCAAGGTCACAAGGCGGCGGAAGTAGCGCGGTACAAGAGGATATTGGACATTGAGAGGGAATGAATTACGGCCTCAGGAGACGGCCGCGGGCTGGTTCTCGTCCTTGGCATGCACACCGTTGGCCGACTCGCCGGGCGCTCCCTCGGACTGGCCGAGCTTAACCAACGAATCGGGCAACTCGACTCCGCCGATGTCCTTGAGCACCTGCATCATGGGCGGCAACGTGCGTGCCATGCCTTGCAGGAAGCTGGCGGTGTTCGTGGTGCCGTTGTGCCCGCCGTTCTCCCAGACCACCACCTTGTCGAACTTGATGTTCGAAATGGCGTGGGCCGAGACCTGGGCCAGGTGGTCGAGGTGCTCGAGCATCAGTAGTTGGAAGGCTTCCTTGGCGCCGCCGCAGGCCGAGATGATCTCGCGCAGACCTTCGCCCTTCTTGGCCAGGATCTCGAACTGTCCGCGCGCCTCAGCCTCGAGCTTGACGAAGATGGCTTTCGCCTCGCCTTCGGCCTCGATGCGGCGCTTTTCGGCCTCGGCCTCGGCCTGCACGATGAGCTTGGCCTTCTCGGCCTTGGCCGGGGCTTCCACCGCGGCTCGGCGTTCGGCCTCGACACGCTCGGCCTCGGCCAGCGCGGCCTTGGCCATCGCCCGGTTCTGGGCCTCCAACACGGAGGCTTCGGCCTCGCGCTTGCGAGTCTCACCTATGGCGTAGGCGTCGGCCTTCTTGACCAGCAAGGCGGCCTGCGATGCGGCGATTTCGGCCTGGGCTTCGTTCTCGCCGGTGATCGCCTTGGCGTTGGCGTCGGCCAGCCTGATGCGCATCGTCCGCTCGGCGTCCTTGACCTGTGCTTCACGTTCGAACGCCGCGGTCTGTTCTCCGATGGCTTGCGCCTTCTGCAGATCGGCGATCCGCACGGCCTGCTCGCGCTGCGCGTCGCGGGTGCCGATCTCGCGGTGCTTGGTCGCCTCGGCGACCTGCACGACCTTGTCGCGTTCGGCCTCGGCAACGCGGGTTTCACCCAACTTCAACTGTTCCGCCACGTCGCCGCGGGCCTGTTGGATGGCCTGCGACGCGGCCTTTTGGCCGATCGCGTCGATATACCCCGACTCGTCGGTGATGTCGGTGATGTTGACGTTGATCAGCACCAGCCCGACCTTCTTCAACTCCGGCTCCAAAGAGCGCTGGACGTGTTCGAGGAACGTCTCGCGGTCGCGGTTGATGTCTTCGATCCGCATCGAGGCGATCACCTGCCGCATCTGGCCGAAGATGATTTCCTCGGCTTGTTGCTTGACCTGTGGGGTGTTCAGGCCCAGCAGGCGGATGGCCGCGTTGGTCATCACCTCGGGGCTGGTGCCGACAGCCACCGTGAACACGCTGGGAACATTGACTCGAATGTTTTCAGCAGATAGCGCGCCTCGAAGCGGAATCTCGATTTGGATCGGTTCCAGACTGAGCCAGGCGTAGTCCTGGATCAGGGGCCAAACCATCGCGGCGCCGCCGTGGATGCACTTTGACGTATCGCCAGTGGCGCCCGCCTTGCCATAGATCACCAGCACGCGGTTGCTTGGGCAACGTTTGTAACGCGTCGCCAACTGCACGGCGAACATGAAGGCAATGACCACCGCTGCGACTAAGGCCGCGCCCCACCACAAGCCCGGTGAACCGATCTGGCCCAATAAAGCGTCACCCAAGAGGCAGAAATTAGACATGGGAGGTCCTTTCATGGTCGGGCGCCAATTCGACTTCGACGGTTTCAGGTCCGACGACGTCGACCACCACGACCCGCGCTCCGACGGGGAGTTCCTCCTCCTGGGAAGTCATGGCCTCATATTCCATCGTGCGGTTCTGCACGTTCACTTGTACTTTGCCGACGCCGCTCTTCCGCGACGGAATACGCAGGTAAACGCTGGCCGGCCGGCCCACCGCGCGTTGGATACGAACCGTGCCGTCAGCACGGAGCTTGTGCAATGCCTGCATCATCCAATGTACGCCGAACATGGCCCCCGCGCCGGCCCCCGTGCTGACCACCAAAGTCCAGGGCGTAGGCCAATCGGCCGACGTGCCTGCAAGTCCGGCAATGCCGAAAAACGTCAATGCCGCCACCACTGTACGGAACGTCAATACCCCGAAAAACCACGACTGGTTATGGTCCGAATGCGCGTCGTGGGCGGAATCCTGACCGCCGTGAGCAAGGTCATGGCCGAAATCATGGGGAACGTCATCCGGCACGTCAGCGTGGTCCAGACCCAAGAGCGTCATCACAAACTGGCAAGCAAGAACGGTCCCGCCCAAAACAGCGCAAACAACATAGAACGTAGTCATGATCGGCGACTCCGATATTCGCTGGACGACCGAATCTGAATTGGTCTTCGCCAAAGAAATGCGAATCTTGCGGAAAAACGACCGCCCGACCCCCCGTCATCATGGGGGACCGTGTGCGGGTTGTCAAATGGTTATTCGCAGGTTTCCATGAACCTCGTTCCCGCCGGGGAACGTTTCTGACGCCGCGCGACGTCCGCGGTTGGTACTCCGACTCTCTGCGTTGGATCGGGGACGCGGAGCGTCCGGGGAGGCGTTCCCACGCAGAGCGTGGGAGCGAGTTGCCCCGCCGCGCGGGTGCCCCGAACGAGTTGCAGATTAGTCATTTGTCATTTGCCGAGTCCTCGTTCCCACTCCTGGCGTGGTAACGTCGCAGACGCATTGGCTTTTGACGGAGGGCCGATTACAAGTAACCAATGACCAATGACCAATGACCAATGACAATCTACGCATGGGCTACCGTACACTCAAAGCATGCCTCGACGATCTGGCCGCCGCCGGCCATTTGGTGCGGCTCGATGCGCCGGTCGATCCCTACCTGGAGGTCGCCGAGATCCAGCGGCGCGTGTACGCCGCAGGCGGTCCGGCGGTCCTTTACACGCGCCCCAAAGGCTGTGCTTTTCCGCTGGTCAGCAACGTGTTCGGCTCGATCGAGCGCCTGCGCTATCTGTTCCGCGACACGCTTGACGATGTGCGGCGGCTCGTCGAGCTGAAGGTCGATCCGGGCAACCTGGGCCGCCGCCCGTGGCGGTTCCTGGGCGCCCTGCGCGCGGCGACGCACGCTCGACCGCGGCGCGTTTCGAGCGGGCCGGTGCTGGCAAATGAAATCGCGATCGACCAGTTGCCGCGGGTCACCTGCTGGCCCAACGACGGTGGACCCTTCATCACGCTGCCCCAGGTCTATACCGAAAGCGCGGAGAAGCCCGGCTGGCGGCACTCGAACCTGGGGATGTACCGCGTGCAATTGTCGGGCAATCAGTACCGGCCCAATGAGGATGTCGGCCTTCACTACCAAATTCATCGAGGCATCGGCGTACACCACGCCGAGGCGATCGGGAGGGGCGATCGGCTGCCGGTAAGCATTTTCGTCGGCGGACCCCCGGCGATGGCCGTGGCCGCCGTGATGCCGTTACCCGAAGGGCTCCCCGAAATCGCCTTCGCCGGAGCGCTGGGCGGCCGGCGGGTGCCGTTGATCGAGCGGCCCGGCTTGTCGCCGATTCACTCCGAGGCCGACTTCTGCATTACGGGCCATGTGGATGGCGAGAGACAGCTTCCCGAAGGCCCGTTTGGCGATCACCTGGGCTACTATTCGTTGGCGCACGACTTTCCCGTGTTGCGGGTGGAGCACGTGTACCATCGTGCCGGCGCCATTTGGCCTTTCACCGTTGTTGGCCGACCGCCGCAGGAAGATACGGCGTTCGGGCAATTCGTTCACGAGCTGACAGGACCGGTGATTCCGACGGTCGTGCATGGCGTCCGGGCGGTGCATGCGGTCGACGCGGCCGGCGTACATCCTTTGCTATTGGCGATCGGCAGCGAGCGATACGTGCCCTACGCCGAGCGCCGGCGGCCGCAGGAACTGCTGACGCAGGCCAACGCGATCCTCGGGCAAGGACAAATGTCGCTGGCCAAGTACCTTTGGATCGTGGCCCAGGAAGACCACCCCGGCCTCGACATCCACGACATTCCCGCCTTTTTTCGGCACGTGCTCCAGCGCGTCGATTGGTGCCGCGACCTGCACTTTCAGACCAGGACGACGATCGACACGCTCGACTACTCCGGCGGCGCGTTGAACGAAGGCTCGAAGGTGGTCATCGCCGCGGTGGGGCCGCCACGGCGCGAGCTGGCCGTCGTTCCGCCGAACGGACCTCGGTTGGCCGAGGGGTTTCGCGAGCCGCGCGTCGCGCTGCCCGGCGTGCTGGTTCTGACCGGTCCGCCCTTTTCGGCCGACGCGGCCGGCCGCGACCGGGTGGTCCAGCGGTTTTGCGAAAGTTACGGAAATGATGACGCGATTCATGGATTCCCATTGGCGGTGGTCGTGGACGACAGCGAGTTCGCCGCGCGCACGCTGAACAATTTTCTCTGGGTCACGTTTACCCGATCGAACCCGGCGGCCGACGTGTATGGGATCGGAAGTTTCGTCGATGAGAAACATTGGGGATGTCACGGCAGTCTCGTCATCGACGCGCGTTCCAAGCCGCACCACGCGCCCCCCTTGGTCGATGACCCCGCCATTAGCCGCCGGGTCGACGCGTTGGCCGCGCCCGGCGGTGCGCTGCATGGGATTCTATGAAAAACGTGGCCGCAGAGCGGCCGAAGAGCCGTTCCCACGCAGAGCGTGGGAACGAGTATATGTTTGCCTAGCGCGGCGCGATCTCCGCCGAAAGCTCCAGCGAGACCACCTTCGCGTCGGCCACCAGCCGAACCTGGGCGCGGTCAAGCAGCCGCACGATTTGGAACCAGGTTGCGATTGCCTGCTCGGCTTCCTGGCGGCTGCGACCTTCGGAGAGCATGTTCTGGGTAATCAGCAGCTCACGATTGTCCTCCAAAATCGCCGCCAAAGGCCCTGATTCGAGCGCCAGCGAAATGTTGCCGTCGGTCGCGGGCATCGTCCCATGCGTCAGCCGCTCGATGAGCTGCCGGACGATGCCAACCGTCGAGCCGTAGATGAAGTGCTCGCCAACGCGGGCGCACGCCGGGCTGAAATTGTAGTTGGTAGGCGCCTTGTCCTTGGCGGTCCCCTTGGGAGGCTTCATGTAGACGGCCTTGTTGATCGTCGCCCCCTGGCATTCTTCGGTCGAAAGCATCAACTGTGGTTGTCCTTGCTGTCCGCCGACGATGTTCGTCAGTCCGACGATTTTCTGGTACGCCAGCAACAGTTGACCGGCGAATTCTTCGGGGTGTTTGGTACTCAATACCAGCGCCATCGCAGGCAGCTTGAGGGCCGGCACCGGTTCCTCCGCGCTGAATTCCTGCCTGGCGACGATGAACTGAAAGCCGGGCAGCAACTCGCCGAGCACTTCGGGCCCAAAGTCGAGGCCCGAGAAGAACAGCCCCAATTGCGTATCGGCCTGGGCGAAGCCGGCCACTGTTTTTTCGTCGAACAACTCGTCGCGCGCCAACCAAAGGCCGGCCAGGTCGCGGAAAGCGGTCAGCGTGCCGATCGTCCCTTTGGGCGACAAAGCGGCAGGCGCTCCCTGGTCTGCCTGCGCGGCGAAGAACCAGGCTCGTGAGGCGGCCGTTTTCGAGGCGTCACGTGGAAGCTCTGCCCGCAAACGAATGTGTCCGCCGTCGAGCCGCAGGCTGGCGGTGGTGAAAGGTGCGTCTCGGGCCGCGTCGATTACGCCTCCGATCAGCAGTTCGCCCAAGGGATTGGTCGAGCGTTTGGCCAACGCCGCTTCGACGTTCGGCACTTTGCGCACCGCGGCCAGATCAGTCCAAAGCCAGGCGACGGCGCCCGCGAGCTGTTCGCCACGCGCCTGCTGGAATGCAGCCACGCTCGCCAACCCCTTGGCGTCGGGGTCGCGCCAGCGGTCGATCACCCCCTTCAGGGCGTCGGACTTATTGCTGATGACCAAAAGGTCGTCGATGATCGTGTGGGCTTCCTCCCCGCCGAATGTCCAGCCCCGAACGCCATGGTGCTCCTCGGACTTGACGGGCGAAGGCCGGCCATTGTTCTTGGCGTCGCCCTCGATCAACTCGATCAGCAGGTCGTTGAGCCTGGTCAGTAATTCCGGCTTGCGGCCGCGGACGAAAAGCAGCGCCGATGAGTTGGCGGCGTCGACGGCCAGATAGACGCCGCCGCCCAGGATGTCGCGCGCGGCCGCCTGCCACGACGTGCCGAGCCGAGCTTCGACGACCGGCTTGACCATCAGGAGCTGCGCGTACTGGGGCGATTCGAGGTACTTCCGGTAGGCGTCGACCCCTTTGAACAGGTCCCGGGTCGCGGGATCGAGAGCAGGGTCGAGAATCGTTTCCGGGCGGGCCAGCTCAACGAACAAAACGGCCGACTCGGGGGCCAATTTCATCGGGTCGGCGGCCACAAGCCCGTTTGGGAGAGTAAACAGCGTACACACCACGAGGCAGGCGGCCAATAACGAGAGCCGAGACAGTGGCGACGGCACATTCAGAGAGTTTTTCATCGTTGGAAAGTCCGTTGGCGGCTAAAATGGAGGCGTGGGGCGGCGCGGGGAGATTGTCCGTACAGTCCATATTACCCGGCCAAAGGTGGGCCGGTTTCGGCAGTGGGGACGAATCTCGGGAAGTGTCCCAACCACCACACTGTTAGGACACTTCCGAATCTCGAATCCGCTTGACCGGCGGAGTGCGATGTGGTGGAATTACGGACGGTTCGCGGATTGTACCCGTCGAGCACAAGGGTCGCGATGGTCCGATCCAACCAATGGTATCGAGATGGGTGACTTTATTTCCGTTTTGTCCGCCGCGAAACGATTGCCCGAGCAGGATCGCCTGCGTTTGATCGAGGAGCTCTGGGATTCGGTGCCCCCCGAAGCCGAATCGCCATTTTCCGACGAATGGGCTCGTGAGATTCAACGTCGCACCGCCGAACTCGACGCTGGGACGGCGCAAACGACACCTTGGTCCGAGGTTCGACGCGACGCGCTGGCGCGACTCGATCATGGCACGGGAAACTGAGTACCTCGCCGGTGCGCGAGCCGATTCCATATTCGATGATCGCCGCATCCCCAAGAACTCGACCCTTGCGTCTCGTCGCCTGCCTCGCCGTCGTCGCGGTCTCGATCTTCAGTCGCGCACCGGCCAATGCCGATGAATTCATCGACCTGACGATTCCGCTTCAGGAAGGGCGTTATTTCTCGCCTCGCGAATTCTGCGCCGAGTGCAACCGCAAACTACACGCGCACTATCCGCTCGAACGCATCCGCGACCGCAAGATCGAGCTGACCACGCTGGAACGCGCGGCGTTGGTCCTGGCCGGCGAAGCCGGACTCATCAGGGTCTCGATCGACGACGACAAGCTGATTATCGGAGTGCCCAACCGCGAAGACGACCGCGTGCGGCGCCGCTTGCGGAAACGTCTCGAAAAACTGCTGCACCTCCCGCTAAGCGAGTGGCCCGACGAAAAAGGGCTTCACCTGCCCGACGGCTTCGACCCCGACCGCCGGACCATGCTGCTGGTCCACGGCCTGGAAGCCGACGCGGCCGACTTGAAACCCTTCGCCAAGGCCTGTGTCGACACGGAGGTTCAGGCCCTCTTGTTCGATTATCCGAACGACGGTCCGATTGCCTGGAGCGGCGACCGGTTGAGGAGCGAATTGGGCGACCTGTGCAAGCGGTACGAGCGGCTCAAGCTCGTGATCGTCGCCCACAGCATGGGAGGGCTGGTCGCGAGGTACGCGCTGGAGGTCGCCGACCATGCTCCGACGTGCGTCACCGATCTGTTCATGCTCGGCACACCCAACCATGGCACCCGCCTGGCCGGCGCCCAGGAGTCGATCGAACTGGTACGCGCTTTGCCCGCAGGCACCCTGTTCAGCGGCGAAAACCTGCGCGACGGCTTGGGCGAGGCCGCCAGAGACCTGCGGCCTGGAAGCGAGTTCCTCGAGGAGCTGGAGGCCGGGCGGCGCCCGGCGGGCGTGCGGTACTATGTGGCGATCGGCCGCCGTAGTTTTCTGGCGGAGGAACAACGCGCCGCGATCGAACGCGAGTTGACTGACTTCTTTCGCCGCCGGAAGGTCCCCGAGGAATTCCGCCAGGTGGTGCTGGATGCGCTGGCCAGCGACGAGCTGCGCGACGGACGCGGCGACGGGGCGGTGGCCGTCGCCAGCGCCCGGCTGAAAGGCTCCGACGGCGAGCGAATCTTCGATTTGAACCACACCAAGTTACTGGCCTTACCCGGCGAACGTCCCGAAGATGCGGATTTGTTCCAATGGGTGCTTGAAACGCTAGGCTGGAATGTGCCTGAGAAATGACGACCACCCGCTTGGAGGCGATTGCCGGGGCAATGGTGTCTGTAGGGAACGCCCTCCGTGGCGTTCCTCGAATGGGTACACGGCACTCGTTGGCCTTCCGCGGAACGCCACGGAGGGCGTTCCGTACAGAAGAGATCGGGTTTTGCCTCCCAGTTCGTCCCTAAGGTAAGCCCATGGAGATGACCGAGTACCAGAAGCTGCTGCCGGCCGGGCTGAAGCTCGATCGCGCGCGACGCGGCGCTGGTTGTCTCGGCGACGAGTTCGAGGCCACCGACTCACGGAACGGTGCCGCGAAAAAACGGCTGGTACAGTTCCTGCCGCCGGCCTCGACCAGCGACGGCTGGGACGATTGGCCTGGCTGGAAGCCGCGATTGGAAGCCTGGCTTGCCGAACGCGTCGGGCTTCAACTTCTTCACGTTTCGCTGCCCGTCGAGACCGGCTCGACGACGCCGAGCGGCATGTTCTTGGTTGGACATCGGCACGACGAAGCGCTTTCCAAGCTCATGGCCGAGCGAAGCGACGCCTTCGGACCAGCGGCCTGGCTGTCGATCGTCGAGCAAGTGCTCGCGGGCCTCGCCGAAATGCATGCTCGCCACCTCGTCCACGGCGACGTTCGGCCGTGCAATATCTACGTCGAAGAATCCGATGATCAGAAGGACGACGTGACCGTGTGGCTCGATGGTCCCGTAGCGGGCGCGCTGGCCGCCTGGTCGGGGCACCGCGTCGAAGATCCGGAATCGCGCGTCTATCGGTCGCTGGGTGTGCTCGAACCCGCCGCAACCTTGAGCCCAATGGAAGACCTGCGAGGGTTGGCCCTCTCCGCGTGTGAATTGGCCCTGGGGGGGCGCCAAGAGTTGTTGGAACATGCTGACGGGGCGAGTTCGGTCGACGAATTCTGGGCAAGAATCGAACCGGTGCTACGAATGCGATTGGCGCGGCGGCACCGCCCCAGGCGTCTGGGCGAGTTGATCGACCAGACGAATCCCGTTCGGCGGTTCATCACCGTCGTAGCACTGCTCCTGGGTCAACCGGCGCCCGGCCCATCGGGTTTCGGCCGGCTGGGGCCAAAAGGGACTTGGCAATCTCAAGCGTCGCCTTCCGACGCGAGCGACGTATTGCGGCGACTGAAGTCATGGGATGCGGCGCGCCGCGGCGCCCAGATCCGCCGGCTGGCGGCGGCGCTCGCGGTAGCGATGGTCTCGTGTACTTTGAGCGTCTACCTCTCGGTCCTCGTACGGCGCCAGGCGACGGAACTGGCCGACGCCAGGCGGAAGGGCATCGAAGTCGGCGACCAATTGGCCAAGGCCAAGGCGACGAACGTCTCGCAAGCGAACCGAATTACCGAGATGGAACGCCAGCTCGATGAAGCGATCGTGAACGAGAAAAACGAAGAGCTGCGGGAGATCCGAGCCGCCCTGGCGGAACTGAATCAACAGGTGGCGGGCGTGCCGCCGCCGGCGAGCGGTGCCGGCATGCAGAGCGCCGACCAGGCCGCGGCTGAGGACGGCAGGAAAGCCAGGAATGCCTGGGAGGAAAAAGTCACGGTCAAGCACCCGTACCAGGCGAACGATGTCACGAGACTCTATGAATCGTGGCTGATCAAGGAGCCGGCGGTCGCCGCGCGGATCAAAGAGTGGCGGGCGAGCATCGAAGCGCTGCGCCGGCGCGCCAAGCCCTGGCTGTCCGCCGACGCCGAGTTGAAGCGGCTGTGCGACTCGGCGAGTCGCGAGCCTTGGGAGGACTGGCTCGGCCGCGCGAATCTACGGCTCGAAGCGTTGCGGACGGCGGCAGGCGTGTGGGTGAATTGCGCGGCGCCGGGCGCCGACCCCGATGTGGTGATCCGCAATGAGCCGGACGAAGTCGTACAGAAGGTGCTCAAGGGCTGGTACCAGGCGGCGCAAACCGGCACGCCGTGGACGCTACGGATCGAACGCGGCTACGCGGCGCGCGAGGCCGGCCTCGGTACGACCCGCGTCATTACCGTGGGCGCGTCGGGACGCGCGCAGGCCAGTACGCCGGCGCACGACTGGACGCTCGCGGCAGGCGAAAACCAGGAATACGAGAGCGAGCATGACTACCTGAAGGACGACGCGAACGGCCGACTGGCGTTCGATTGGCGGCCAGGCGACGCGATCGAGTTGGTGCTCGAGGGAGAAAAAGGGTTGTTCAATCGCGGCGTGCTGCTGGCACGTCCCAACTTGATCTCGCACGTCGTCGATGGCCCCCTGGCCATCTGGTCGTTGGATCAATTTGGGGCCGTGGCGTCGAATGACGAAAATGTGACTTTGCAGTTCAAGGTCGTCCATTGTCCCGGGCCGCCGCGCGGCTGGAATGTCGATGCCACGGAAGCCAAGAAGATCAAGCAGCAGGCCAAGAAGGCCTTGAGCGGCGCCGCGAATTAGCAACCATGCGCTGATACTGCACGCGGCCGAGAATGAGACATTCACGGTGGCTGGGGCAGAGCCTAAGCGATGCCCCGGTCGCTATACTGCACGCGGCCAGTCGTGGGATGGCCTTCCTAGGCCGTCCGCGCCGCCAACTCCTTTAGGCAGACGGCCTAGTTGGACAGCGCCACTTGTCTCAATGGGCAAAATGTCGGCACCATCAGGAAACGACTTACGTCGATTCATATTACCTAGCTTCTAAAGTGGCGCTGTCCAACTAGGAAGGCCGTCCCACTTGAAGCAAGTGTCTCATTCGTGGCCGCGTGAAGTATATCTAGCCGGTGCATCGCTTGCGCTCTCGCACCTGCGGCAACCACTTTCTCATGAGAAAATGTCTCATTTCCCGTCGCGTGCCGTATAATGAGGTTGATCATACCGTCGCAAATTCGGCGAGGGCACCAGGCAAGTCGAATACCGGGAGGAAATCATGGAACTGTCCTACGCATTCTTGGCGAACACCGCCGGTCAACTTCAGGACGGACGGCTTTGCATTTTTGGAGCGGACGTCGACGGGCTGGAGGCGACGTCGTTGCCCTTCGTCGGGCCTCCGCTGGCTTTAGTGGCCCGGTTGCTCCTGCGGCCAGGCGAACCGAGCACCGGACACAAGTTTCGGGTCGAACTGACGACGCCCAATGGTGAGCGCTTGCCCATGAGCGAGGACTTGGAGTTGAACGCGAAACGAAGCAGTCTAAATCCCGAAGGGCCGGCCGGGACGAGCATCGTGACGAACCTGATGGTAGGATTTCGGGAACTGGGCGCGTACCAGTTCCACCTGATCGTTGATGGGACCGAGACGCTGGCTTTGCCATTCTTCGTCAAGGCTGCAGCCTCCAAAGCCTACGATGGTCCGATTGCGGAAGCAAAACCGACCGTCGAGGCCGCATTGGTCGTCGAAGCCCATTTGGAAGACGCGGCGGCCGTCGAGGAACTTAAGCGCATCGTTCCTTCAAACGCGCGGCTGTTGGCTTTGGCAGCCAAGCGAGCTCCGCCGCCGGAATGGTTCGAACATGAAGAAGAGTCGCCGTTTTGAATGGGGGCGAAGCGATGCCGGCGATCGTGCAAGGCCGTGTCGTCTGGGCACTTTTGACAAGCCCCGACGGAAAGACCACGAAGAGACGCCCCGCGGTCGTGCTTACTTCCACGGAGGAAATCAAAGATGACGAGCCGTTTGCCGTGGTCGTCGGTTCCACGAGAATTGACGATCCTCTTCCGCCGAACAAAGTCATGTTGCCCTGGAACCGGGAGGGGACCACCAAATCGCGACTTCGGAAACCAACCGTCGTGGTATGCGACTGGCTTTGTTCGATTCGC
>DATLQY010000932.1:0-4127 GCA_035534975.1 Pirellulales bacterium | reverse complement strand
GAGATCGCGGCCCCAGTCAAGGCTGTTCCATGACAGGTGCAAATCACGGTGGCCTCGTTGTTTCACATCGCCAAACCCGACAAGGAACGTGAGCTGAGCCTGGAACCTACACGTTGCTTGACTTGCCCTATTCCGCAGCCTAGACTGCCTAGTGCGAGTTCGCGGACCGCCCAAACTACCCAGCCATTTGAATTGAATATCGAGGAATCGCGTGAGTAACGACGCAGCCATGTCCGCGGAACAGTCATCCGATCCGCTCAAGTCCGTGGCGACGGCGATGTCCAGCGCCGCTGAGGCGATGCGTGACGGGGCGAGCGATGCGGCCGCCAAGGTGCAACAGGCCCTGCCGGCAACGAGCGAATTCGTTTCACGTTTCGTTTATTCGAGCTGTTACTTTGTTTCCTACGGCGTAGTGTTTCCGACGCTGTTTCTGGCCAATGTCATTCCAGGTGGCGGACCCATCGCCGCGGGCTTGTGCGACGGCGCCAGCGCCGCCGGCGATTTCGTCAAGGAGCTGCGCGCCCAGAAAGCAGCCCAAAAGAAAGCCTCCAACGATCTTGAGGAAGCCACGCTGACGCAAGAGGGCCTGGAAGCTTTGGACGGCGCTTGATGGATTTCCGTGTCACCTTTCCATCCGCTGGACGCATTCGCATCCACAGCCAGTCCTTGTTTGGCGACCCGGCGAACGATGCGTGCCGCGAGTTCGCCCACCGCGTGATGCAAAGCTCGGGCGTGCTGAGCCTCAAAATTCAGGGCCATTGTCGTCCCAGGCGCCGCCAGGCCCAAAGTCATCTGCCCGCCGCGGAAGTGCGATATTGCGTCAAGACGCGAACCCGCAAACAGGCCGTGCGAGAGATCTACGCGCGACTGATGGGCGACACGCCGGGCAACTTTTATTACGACACGTCCCACGAAGGCAAAGTCGCCGCGAATGGATCGGGGCATGACGGCGCCAAACCGCGCCTGATCCAGCTTTTTCGCGACGACCGTGGCGTGGTCCGGTTGTACCGCCACGGCCCGATCGTCAGCAGTTGGCAAGTCAAGCACGAAGTGCCCGGGCGAATCCGGCTCCATCATCCGGCCTTGTACCGCCGCAAGGAGGTTTGCCAGGCAATTGAGCGCGAGCTGATGAGCGTGCTGGGAATCGACAATTACAAGACCAGCCCGCTCACCGCGACCGTGTTGGTGGTCTACAAGCCACGCAACCTGCGACGCGAACAGGTGATCGAGATTCTCGAAACGGCGATATCCAACATTTGCGTGCCGCAAAAGAGGGACAAGCCCGACCTGAGCTTTCCGCTCTGCACGCTGTCGGTGCCGCTGGCCGCTACGGCCCAGTTCGCCGTGCCGGCGTTGCTGCCGCTTTCGTTGGCCCTGTTCGCCTACACGGCGATACCGAGTTTCAAAGGGGCCTACGAAGTGGTGGTCAAAGAGCGCCGGCTGGGGGTCGACGTGCTCGATTCGATCGTCGTCTCCGCCTGCGCTGGCACGGGCGCGGTGTTCGCCGGCTCGGTGCTTTGCTGGTGTCTTGGCTTTGGTCGAATCCTGTTCAAGAAAACACAGGACGACTCGAAGAAGATGCTGATGAGCGCCTTTGGCAAGGCGCCCCGATTCGTTTGGCTCTACCGCGACGGCGTGGAACTCGAGACCCCGCTCGACAAGCTCCAGAAGGGCGACCTGATCGTCGTCAAGACCGGCGAGGTCGTGCCCGTCGATGGCACCGTCAGCGAAGGCATGGCGATGATCGACCAGCACGCGCTGACGGGCGAGTCGACGCCGGCCGAAAAGAGCGTGGGCGATCGCGTGTTCGCCTCGACGTTGATGGTGGCGGGCAAAATCTACGTGGCGGTTGAGTCGTCCGGGGGTGAAACCGCCTCGGCCCGTATCAGCAAGATCCTCAACGACTCGGCCGGCTACAAGTTGTCGTCGCAGCACAAGGGAGAGCGGATCGCCGACAAAGCGGTGATCCCCACGTTGGCGATCGGCGCCACGGCGTTGGTCACCATTGGCCCAGCCGGCGCGGTCGCGGTGCTCAACAGCGATTTTGGCACCGGCATTCGCATGGCGGCGCCTTTGGCGATGTTGACTTCGCTGACCTTGTGCGCTCACAAGGGGATCCTGGTCAAGGACGGTCGCGCACTGGAACTGATGAACGATATCGATACGGTGCTGTTCGACAAAACGGGCACATTGACGCGCGAATGCCCTGAGGTGGGCCGAATCCTCGCGTGCCACGGCTACGATGAGGCGACGATCCTGCGGTATGCGGCCGCGGCCGAGAACAAGTTCGCCCACCCGATCGCGAAGGCGATCCTCGAGAAGTTCGAAGAAGCCGGGCTGACGATGCCCGAGTCCGACGAGTCGAAGTACCAGGTCGGCTACGGCATCACGGTCGCGATCGAGGGACGGACGGTGCGCGTGGGCAGCGCCCGGTTCATGAAGCTCGAGGCGATCGAGATTCCCTTAGTCGCCGAGGAAGCGTTGGAGGAAGCACACCACGAGGGCCACACGCTGGTGTTTGTCGCCGTGGATAATCAGCTCGGGGGAGCAATCGAGCTGCGAGCGTCACAGCGTCCGGAGGCGCGCGAGATCATCGAGGGCCTGCGAAAACGCGGCATCAAACACATCGCCATCATTTCCGGCGATCACGAGGCTCCCACCCGCAAGCTTGCCGAGAGCCTGGGGATGGACGAGTACTTCGCCGGAGTGCTGCCGGCCGATAAGGCGTCGTACGTCGAGCGGCTGCAAAAAGCGGGCCGGAAGGTCTGTTTCGTCGGTGACGGCATCAACGACTCGATTGCGCTGAAGAAGGCCAACGTCTCGATTTCGCTCCGCGGCGCGTCGTCGATCGCCACCGACACGGCGCACATCGTGTTCATGGAAGAAAGCCTGGCGAAGATCTGCGAGCTGCGCGACATCGCCCGCAGCCTCGATCGCAACGTCAACCGAAGTTGGACGCTGATCCTGGTGCCCAACGCGCTTTGCATCGTGGGGGCCTTCACCATGGGATTCGGCGTGATGGCTTCGGTGATCACCAACAACGTGGCGGCCCTGGCGGCCCTGGCCAATGGCATGCTGCCGCTACGGCGGATCGCCCAGGTACAGCTCGAAGCGGAGTTGAAGCAGGACTTGCGGCAGATGTACAATGGTGTCGAAGCCATCGCTGAAGCGCCGCGGGTCATCGATGCCCAATTCACTGGTACAGAGATCACCGAGCCGGCCCAAGCGACTCGTCGCCCTCAATCCGTTGGAGTACCTTCAGATGTCCAAGAAACGAACGGCCGCGACTCCGCCCACCGCGTCGGCCCCGGCGCGGAGAAGCTCCCGAAGCAAGGCGACGGCAACCCCGCCGACCGCCGCCGCGCCCTCGTCGACATTGGCTCCTGACACCGAAGCGTTCCGGAAGACCGCGCCGCAAGACAAGCGTTTCGACATCTTCATCGTCGACGTGGGCTGGCATTCGCCCGTCGCCGACGTGTTGCGCAAGAACCTTGACGCATGCATGAAATTCCAGTTGATGACCAACACCTACCTGTTGTCGAAGGAGCAGTGCGCGGCGATGTTCCGCGAGCACCCCTCGATGATCGGCACCGAACCGTCGTTGATCGTCATTGATCGCGAGGCCCATGCCGCCAAGCGCCCCCAGGGGTTCGGGTTCAAGGTGAACCTGGGGATGATCCGCGACGTGGGGACGGCGAACAATCTCCTGAAATGGATTCTGGGTGTGCTGGCGGAGCAGAGGCCCGGCAGCGACGTCACGGTACCGATCCGCACCGTGATTCACAAGGAAGGTATCCGTGGAGCGATCAGCATCGCGGCCGACTTGGCGCGCTCGCCGATGGGCGAGACCGCCGTACACTGAGATTTACCGGAGGTCAATCGCTATGGAATCCGTTTCCGAAGTGGTCCAAACCGTGTTGATGGCGGCCGCCGTGGGCCTACTCGGGACCCTCATCGCCAGGCGGCGGCAGCACCTTAGACTCGTGGTCCGCGTCATCGACCGGAACGACCAGGACCTGATCCAGTTTCTCGACCAGCTCGTTGCGCGCGGGGAATTGGTGCCCGCGCCGGTCACTTGACGAAGGGCGCGAAGGGTGAATCGTTGTGAGCCGTACTTTGGCGTCCTA
>DATLQY010000931.1:0-2149 GCA_035534975.1 Pirellulales bacterium | reverse complement strand
TCCGCACGGCCCAGACGGCGGCCTGGGTGCGGTCGGTGGCGTTAATCTTGCGCAGCAGGTGCTGGACGTGCTCCTTGACCGTCTCAATGCTGATCTGTAAGGAACTGCCTATTTCCTTGTTGCTCAGGCCCAAGGCCAGGTGCCTTAAAACTTGCGTTTCGCGCTGGGTGAGCGCGACCTCCGGATCCTTTTCCTTCTCGCGTGTCGCCATCGCGCCGGCCACGCGCTTCATTTCACCGTATTGTGATGGAGCATCACCCGCCGCGACCGCCTTGATCGCGCCCAGCAATTGCGCGCGCGTCGACCCTTTGAGAACATAGTCGCTCGCACCCATGGCGCTGGCGCGCGCCACGTAGGTCGGGTTTTCGTAGGTGGAGAGCATGACCACCCGCAAGTCGGGCAGCTTCTGGCGCAGCTCTTCGAGCGTCGTCAACCCGTCGCCGTCGGTCATGCGGATGTCCAACAACACGACGTCCGGCTTGCTTTGCTTCGCCAGCTTCACCGCTTCGCCGCCGCCGCCGGCCGTCGCCACCACCTCGATTTCGGTTCCCTCGACCAGGCTTTGCAACCCGGTGCGCACGACTTCGTGGTCGTCGACGATCATCAATCGAATTTTTGCCATCGGTACTGTCTCCCTCTCGGTTGCCGTCGGACGCTTTGTCCGTTGATCGCAAGTTTAGCCACCCATTTCCACCGAGACAACCCTTTTGACGGGAAAGTGGGCTCCCAAATCGTGTTACTCGCCGACGGCGAATGCCATGCTCAGACCGCTTGTGACGGATGTGCCGGCGGAGCCGAACACCGGGACGGGACGCGTTGACTCGTCGCTAGGCGTGACGTAAAGAACCTTCGACAGGAATTGCCATTTTTTGCGACCACCCGCCATGCCACGCCACTCGATCCTGCTGGTTGACGACGATCGACACATCCTCGAAGCCATGGCCGACTGGCTGCGGGAACAAGGCTACGCGCTCGACACGGCCTCCGGCTTCACCGAGGCGATCCAGTCGATCGACAAGAAAGCATACGACCTGGTTTTGGCCGATATCCGTTTGGGTGACGGCGACGGCTTCGACATCCTCGCCCATTGCCGCGGTAACCGCCCTCAAACCACGGTGATCCTGCTCACGGGCTACGGTACCGTTGAGACCGCCGTCGAGGCGATTCGCGCCGGCGCTTTCGACCTCTTGACCAAGCCGCTGATCGACGAAGAGTTGGAGATGTCGATCGAACGGGCCCTGAACCAGCGGCAGGTGATCGAGGAGAACAAGCAGCTCAAGGCCCAACTCGATCTCCGTTTCGGCATGGAGAACATCGTCGGCCACGACGCCCGCATGCGCAAAGTGTTCGACGTCATCGACAGCGTGGCCGACACTCGGGCCACCGTGCTGGTGACGGGCGAAAGCGGGACGGGCAAATCGCTGATTGCCCGGGCCATTCACCGCCGCAGCGGTCGGCGCGACAAACCGTTCGTCGAAGTCGCCTGCGGCGCGCTTCCCGAGACCCTGCTCGAAAGCGAGCTGTTCGGCCACGTGGCGGGGGCCTTCACCGGCGCCAACTACGACAAGCTCGGCAAGTTCATGCTGGCCGACGGGGGGACGATCTTCCTCGACGAGATCGGCACCGCCAGTCCGAGCATGCAGGTCAAGCTCCTGCGGGTACTGCAGGAATTCGAATTCGAGCCGGTCGGCGGAAACAAGACCCACCGCGTCGATGCGCGCGTGATCCTGGCCACGAACGAAAACCTGGAGAAACTGGTCGTGGAGGGGCGTTTCCGCCAGGACCTTTACTACCGTGTCAACGTGATCTCCATCGAACTGCCCGGCCTGCGCGATCGCTTGAGCGACATCGTGCTGTTGGCGAAGCACTTCCTGGAACAGATCCGCGAGGAGTCGGGCAAGGCGGTCCACGGCTTCACCGACGAGGCGTTGGCCACCTTGCAGCGCCACCGCTGGCCGGGCAACGTTCGCGAGCTGCAAAACGTCGTCGAGCGCGCCGTGCTCTTGGGCAAGGGGGACGTGATCCGAGTCGAAGATCTGCCGCCGGCACTGGTCGCCGCGCGCGGCGTACCGTTCGAGCCGGTCGAGGGCCGCACGCTGAAGCAAGCCCTGGAAGGCCCGGAGCGGCAGATCATTCTCGAAGTGCTCGA